>CAMFND010000161.1 GCA_945965395.1 uncultured Bacteroides sp. | reverse complement strand
GGTACAGAACGTGGTATCACTGAACCGACTCCGACATTCTCTGCTTGCTTCGGTGCTGCTTTCTTGAGCTTGCATCCTACTAAATATGCAGAAGAATTGGTTAAGAAGATGGAAATGACTGGTGCAAAAGCATACTTGGTTAACACTGGTTGGAACGGAACTGGTAAACGTATTTCTATCCGTGATACTCGTGGTATCATCGACGCTATCTTGGATGGTTCTATCGAAAAAGCTCCTACTAAGACTATTCCTTATTTCGATTTCGTTGTTCCGACAGAATTGCCGGGTGTTGATCCGAAGATTTTGGATCCGCGTGACACTTACGCTGATGCTGCTGAATGGACTAAGAAAGCTGAAGACTTGGCTGGACGTTTCATCAAGAACTTCGCTAAGTTTACAGGTAACGAAGCTGGTAAGGCTTTGGTTGCTGCTGGTCCGAAATTGTAATTCAGACTTACAAAATCTTAAATATGAAAGCGGTTTCCTTCGGGAAGCCGCTTTTTTTGTATCTTTGGTCGTGGTTTTAATTCGTAAATCTAATTAATTATGAAAAAGTCTATTTATCTTCTATCTATTCCAGTTGTAGCTTGTTGCTTGGCGTGTACTTCAGGAAAGGTGCTTCCGCCTGAACCGATTCTTCCTGTACCTGAACCCAAGCAGGTGGAATGGCAGCAGATGGAAACGTATGCTTTTATCCATTTCGGTTTGAACACTTTTAATGATCGGGAATGGGGATATGGAGATACGGATCCGAAAACGTTTAATCCGACGAATCTGGATTGTGAGCAATGGGCACAGACGCTGGTGAAAGCTGGTATGAAAGGAGTAATTCTCACTGCCAAACATCACGACGGATTCTGTTTGTGGCCGTTTGAAGGTACAGATTATAGTGTGAAAAACTCTCCATGGAAAAACGGACAGGGAAATGTGGTGAAAGAATTGTCGGAGGCTTGTAAGAAATATGGACTTAAGTTTGCTGTTTATCTTTCGCCATGGGACCGTCGACAGGCTAATTATGGTACACCTGAGTATTTGCCTTACTTTTATGCACAGTTGCATGACCTGCTGACGAACTACGGACCTGTATTTGAGGTCTGGTTTGACGGGGCTAATGGTGGTGACGGCTGGTATGGTGGTGCTAAGGATATACGTACCATCGATCGCAAAAACTATTATAATTATCCTCGTATCTATGAAATGCTGGATAGTATTCAGCCTCAGGCTATCATTTTCTCGGATGGAGGACCTGGTTGCCGCTGGGTAGGTAACGAGAAAGGTTTTGCCGGAGCTACTAACTGGTCGTTCCTGCGAAAAGGAGAGGTGCATCCGGGATATGATAAGAGTTATGAATTACAATATGGACATCCGGATGGAAATCAATGGGTGCCTGCCGAATGTGACGTGTCTATCCGTCCGGGGTGGTTCTATCATCCGGAGGAAGATGACAGGGTAAAAAGTCCGGATCAGCTGGTGGATTTGTATTACCGCAGTGTGGGACATAATGCGACTTTGTTGCTGAACTTTCCGGTAGACCGGAGGGGGCTGATTCATCCGATAGATTCTGCTAATGCGGTTCGTTTCCATGAAATGATTCAACAACAATTGAAAACGAATCTCGTGGCAGGAATGACGCCTAAGGTGTCAAATGAACGTGGAGGAGATTTTGTGGCATCTGCCTTGACCGATGATAATTTTGATACTTACTGGGCTACGGAAGACGGGGTAACTACAGCTGATATCGAGTTCTCGTTTGATACGCCTACTCGGATGAACCGTATGATGCTTCAGGAATATATTCCATTGGGACAGCGTGTAAAGGCATTTGTGGTGGAATACCTTGATAAAGATACATGGCTTCCGGTGAAATTAAATGAAGAAACTACTACCATTGGATACAAACGTCTGCTACGTTTTGAAACGGTGGAAACAAAGGGTATACGTATTCGGATTACAGATGCACGTGGTCCGCTTTGTTTGAGTAACGTAGGAGTGTATGATGCAGGTAATGTATCCGACTCATTTGTAGAGAAGGTGGAGGACATTGAATCAGTACCTTACCTTTTGCCGGATATAAAAGCTGAAGAGGCAGCAAAGGCTTCTGACAAGCAATCACAGACCACTTGTTTTGTAGAAGGTGACCGTTTGTTGATTGATTTACAGGAGGAACGCATGGTTTCTTCTCTTTATTTCTTGCCTGATCAGGGTGAACCCAACAAAGGCTTGATTGCCAATTATGAAATACGTGCCGGCGTGAGCAAGGATGCAGTGAATCAACTGGTCAAGTCGGGTGAATTTTCAAATATACAGAACAATCCGGTGATGCAGTCGGTATTCTTTACTCCGGTAAAAGCTCGTTATATAGAGTTGAAGGCAACGCGTATGATTCACGCAGGTGAACCGATGGGATTTGCCGAATTGGGAGTGAAATAACTTAGTGAAAATAAGAGTTTATGAAAAATGTAATTTATTCAATGTTGGGAGCAGGGTTGTTGTGTCTCTCCAGTTGTGGCGGACAGGCACAGAAGGAGCAGACTCCTGCGCCTGATAAATCTTCGGTTAAAAATCAAGTGATTGAAACTATCATGGCGCGGCGAAGTGTGCGGAAATATCTGCCGCAGCCGGTAAATCGTGATACGATGCAGATGATTTTGGACTGTGGTATTCATGCACCCAATGGGCAGAATAAACAGTCATGGGCGGTACGCGTGGTGGACAATCCGGAGTTTATCAATGGTATTACGGAAGTGTATAAGAAAGTGAATCCCAAAGTGGCAGAAGATCCGGGATTCAAGAATATGTTCCGCAATGCGCCTACGGTAGTATTTATTGCCAATGATACCTCGTATGATATGTCGCAGATAGACTGTGGACTGCTGGGAGAAAATATGATTCTTTCGGCCTGGTCAATGGGTATCGGTTCCTGCTGTTTGGGAAGCCCTATACGCTTTATGAAGACAGAGCCTCAGGCAGCAGAGTATCTGAAACGCCTGAATATACCCGAAGGCTATGAATTGTTGTATTGTATAGCCTTCGGATATCCGGATGAATCACCGGCTGCTAAACCGCGTGATGCATCGAAAGTGATGTTTGTGGAGTAATATTATCGCGCTCCCAAATCGTCATAAGAAGATTGTAGAATCGCTTTCCCCAGTTCTGTACGTCGTTCGTTCGGAGCTGGGGATTCTATTAATGCCTTGCCGGAATTGTTATCAATCAGTGTGGTACCGGTGCTGTCGCGGAAAGCAAATCCGTTGTTATAGGTGTAGTAAGCAAACGGATAGTTATAGTCCTTTCCTAACACGTTACGGCTAAAGTTAAATTCCTTGTGGCTGATTCCCAATTGTGCCAGTAGGGTAGCGGCCATATCACTTTGGCTCATCAGTTTGTCAATGACCATAGGCTGCTTGATGGCGCCTCCTAACCACAGCATCGGAATATGATGAATACGCGGGTCGTGCACCAGTCCTTCTTCCGGATAATAGAAGCCATGGTCCGGCAGGCAGATGACAAGCAGGTTTTTCCATTGAGGAAGAGCCTTGAGCTTATCAATAAATTTCCCCAGACAATCATCAGTGAAGGCAAAAGCATTGGGGATTTTTTCTTTCAAGCGATGATAAGGTACTTCAAACGGTTCATGGCTGCTCAGGGTAAGGAAGGCCGTATGCCAGGGCTGGTCAGTCTTCCGTTCCTTTATCTGACGGTAGAGGTGCTCGAAGGTGATGTCATCGTTTACTCCCCATGGGTTTTTTCGTTCTTCCATACTGAAATCTACGTCTGCTGTCAGATGCTGGTATCCACTACCCAGTAAGTAGCTCTTCATGTTGGTAAAGTTGATGTCACCTCCGTATAGGAAATCCGTGGCATAGCCTTGTTCCCGTAGTTTTCCGGCAATGGAAGGTAAGGTACGGCTTTTTGCTGGAGACTTCATGACGGAAACAGTGGGGAAGCTCTGGTAACCGCTGAAGGTACAGACTGTGCCTCGGTCGGTGCGGAAACTGTTGGCATAGCAGTTGGTAAAGAAGACTCCTTCCTTACTCAGACGCTCCATATTCGGACTGACGCCGGGTATTCCTCCTAATGATTCTACGAATACTCCTCCAAAACTTTCCATGAGAATTATCAGTACATTGGGGCGGTTGGTAGTGAGTAATGAAACTTCATTTTCTCCCGTGTCTGCATACAATCCCTCAAATAAGTCGGCCCGTTTTTCTTCATCGAAGAAATTAAATTGCTGGGCAAAATCGGTTGTCTTACTGATGGAGGATAGCAGGCTGAAATCCGGGTTAATGGCAGAATGATTCAGAAATTCATCATTGCAGAAATAGGCTTGTCCTACGTTGCTGGTGGATTCGGTTACACCTCCTCGTATGACGATGAAGATGACACCTCCTAAAAGAATGGTTATCAGACTACCAGCAATGCGCTTCTGGACTTGTGGCAGATTGGCTGGGGTAATTTTGTATAGCTCCCATGTTACCAAGGCTGATAAGATGAGGATGCACAGCAGTCGTATCAGAATAAATCCCAAGGATACGCTGGCCATGGCATTCTTTGGTGAGTCTAGATAGAGGAAGATGGAAGCGTCCAGTTTAAATCCCCAGAACGGATAGAGAGCCATATCGCCAATGAAGATAAGTGTGGTAGCCAGACTGATTAAGACGTAGTAACCGATGAGTATCTTCTTCAGAGGAAAACGGCGGAACCATATACTACAGAAAATGACCAGCCAGGGAATAGCCGTCAGGTAGCCGGTGGTAGCAGCATCAAGCGTAAAGCCATGGAACAATACCTGTAGGTAGTCTGTGAAAGCGGTTCCTTTCTCACATGCACCGTTATAGAGCATGAACACAGGTTTCTGGAGTAGGAAATACCCCAGTATGCTGGCGAAAAAGCATCCCAGATATGTAAGTCTCTTTTTCATCTGTTTGAGTTTTTGATTATTTACGTCCGAAGTCAGCGGGGACTTCTCCCCATACGTCAGTCTCCCACTTAAGCAGGGGAGTGGTATAAGTGTTTTCTTTCAGCCATTTTTCAGCCCGTTCGATTAACTGGAAGAGCGCTTCTGTTTTTTCAGTACGTTCCAGTTTGGTCTTGCATTTTTTTTGCTTCACCCAGGAGAGAGCATTACGGCTGTCGGAATAGATGGGCATGTTCAGGTTCTTTTGTTTAAGAAGTGCCAGCCCGTGAACGATGGCCAGGAATTCTCCGATATTGTTGGTACCGTAAACCGGTCCGAAATGGAAAATTTCCTGTCCCGTCAGCAGGTACACTCCGCGATATTCCATGGGCCCGGGGTTACCGCTACAGGCAGCATCTACTGCCAGGCAGTTCAAGTTGAAGTTTTCGGGGAGTTGTGCCTCGGCTTTTTCTGAAGACGATGCACGATGACGGTTCATGTACTGATACGCAGGAGTAGCAAAGGCATGTTCTGCTTCTTCCTGTGAATCAAAAGACTTATATATAGCCCCTTTATAGCCTTGTATTTGCAGTTGGCAGTCGGTCCATGAAGAATAGATACCCGGATTCACTCCTTTCCAGACCACGTAGAATTTTTGTTTAGCCATAAGATGGTCTTTAAAAAGAAAGTGGCTGTGCAAAAGGAGTATGGTTCACTCCTTTGCCAGCCACCTGATATACAAGATTGTAATTACATACGTTCGGGTACTTCGATACCCAGCAAGCCCATAGCCAGTTTGACTACTTTGCCTACATTCTGGCTCAAGGCGAGACGGAATATTTTCAGGGCTTCATTTTCTTCACGCAGAATGCTGAAGTCATGATAGAACTGGTTGTATTCTTTTACCAGGTCGTAAGCATAGTTTGCCAGGATAGACGGGTTGTAATCTGTTCCAGCTTGTTTCACTACGTTGGTAAAGTCGGCCAGCATTTGAATCAGACCTTCTTCTTTCGTACTCAGTTCAATACCGCTTGGGATGACAGCCGGGATACTGAGTCCGGCTTCTGTTGCCTTGCGCAGAATGGACTGGATACGTGCGTATGTATACTGGATGAACGGACCTGTGTTTCCGTTGAAGTCGATAGACTCTTTCGGGTTGAAGGTCATGTTCTTGCGGGCATCCACTTTCAGGATGAAATATTTCAAGGCGCCCAGACCCACGATACGTGCAATGTCATTTGCCTCTTCCTGAGTCAGGCCGTCCAGTTTACCCAATTCGTTGCTGGTTTCCTTGGCCGTTTCAATCATGGCTTCCATCAGGTCGTCGGCATCTACTACTGTACCTTCACGGCTCTTCATCTTACCTTCTGGCAATTCCACCATACCGTAAGAGAAGTGTACGAGGTCTTTACCCCATTCGAAGCCCAGCTTGTCGAGCAGGATAGACAATACCTGGAAGTGATAGTTCTGTTCGTTACCTACCACATAAATCATCTTATTGATAGGATAATCCTGGAAGCGCAGTTTAGCGGTACCGATGTCCTGTGTCATGTATACAGAAGTACCGTCACCACGGAGCAACAGTTTGTGGTCCAGTCCTTCTGAAGTCAAGTCGGCCCATACAGAGCCGTCTTCCTTGCGGTAGAAGAAACCTTTTTCCAGACCTTCCATTACCTTTTCCTTTCCTTCAAGGTAAGTCTGTGATTCGTAGTATATCTTGTCGAAGCTTACTCCCATCATCTTGTAAGTTTCATCGAAACCTGCATATACCCAGTCATTCATCTTCTTCCAGAGGGCACGTACTTCCGGGTCATTAGCTTCCCATTTGCGAAGCATTTCGCGTGCTTCCAGCATCAACGGAGAGTTTGCTTCAGCTTTTGCTTTTGCTTCTTCTTCGTTTATACCTTCTGCCTGATATTGAGCCATGAGCTCTTTCACTTCAGCTTTGTAGTGCTTGTCGAAAGCTACGTAGTAGTCACCAATCAGATGGTCGCCTTTCTTGCCTGATGATTCAGGAGTTTCACCGTTACCATATTTCAACCAGGCCAGCATGGACTTACAGATGTGAATACCACGGTCGTTTACGATGTTTGTTTTTACCACCTTGTTACCGTTGGCAGCCATGATGTTAGCCAGCGCACTTCCCAGCAGGTTGTTACGCACGTGACCCAGGTGAAGCGGTTTATTGGTATTAGGAGAAGAATATTCAATCATGACAAGTGATGCATTGTCGTCTGCTTTCTGTATGCCCCACTGGTTGTCGGTGTGGATACGGTTCAGCAGTTCAATCCATACGTCAGATGCAATGGTCAGGTTCAAGAAACCTTTAATTACGTTATAGTTTGCGATGGCCGGTTCATTCTGTTTCAAGTATTCCCCGATTTCTTGTGCAGTCTGTTCCGGACCCTTCTTAGATATTTTCAGAAAAGGAAAGACAACCAGTGTCAGGTGGCCTTCAAATTCTTTTTTCGTTTTCTGAAGTTGAACCATTTTGGCAGGAACCTCCTGATTGTACAATGTTTTTATACCATTCAGGATAGATTCGGTCAGTTTATCTTCTATTTTCATGTGTATATAGTTTATGTTATTATCCTATCTTAAGCGTACAAAGATAGTGATTTTTACGCTTTTCCTGCCGTTCTGTTGTGTATTATTACATATTATTCTTTCTCCATTCTGATGGAGAGACTCCTTCCTGGAATTTGAATTGTTTGCTGAAATGAGCTAGATCAGTGAAGCCTATACGTTCGGCAATTTCTGATAAGTTACGCTTTGGGGGCTGTACCATTAATAATTTGGCTTCTTCTATGCGCAGGTGGTTAATCCACAAGTTGAAGTTCAATCCATAAATATGGTTGATATAGTTCGACAGATAGGTTCTGTTGATACCTATGATTTTGCATAGCTCTATAATGGTAAGTCTGGGATTTAAGAATCCTTTGCTTTCTACCCACTCTTCCAATCTGTCTTTAATGATTTCATTCTTTTTCATAGTTCTCCCTATTTTTTCTCGAAAATAGGAAGTTTTGAAAATGTATGAAAAGACAAAAAATGAACTTTCAGAGTATGTGTCTGTATCCTGCTACTAAGTGGGGGAAAAAATGAACTATCTGGTGTTAAATTACTGGTAAATCAGAGTAGAAAGATAGTCTTCAGCAAACATTTCATTGGCTATGTCAAGGAGTTGCTTGGAGGTGAGACTTCCTATCCGTTTGAAGACTTCTTCTTTTTCTTCGTAAGTATGATAGTGCAGAAAGCATTTTCCCATGTTGAGTGCATTGTTCTCAAAATTGTCTCCGGCCACCCCTATTTGTCCAATGATTTGTTTCTTTGCTGCAGCCAGTTGCAGTCCGGTCAGGGCATTCTCACGAATTTTCTTTAGTTCTTTATACACTAGTGAGATACAGTGGTCTGCGTCGTGCAGGTCACAGCCGAAATAGATACAGAATGTGCCCGTATCCGTATAGGATGTCAGATTGGATTCTACGTTGTAAACCAAGCCTCTTTTTTCACGTAAGGAAATGTTGAGCCGGCTGTTCATACCGGGACCTCCCAGAATATTGTTGAGCAGATAGAGTCCGGTACGCTTCTCGTCATAAGCGTGGTATCCTCTTCCCCCAATCATGACATGTGCCTGATGGGTATCCTTGTGAAGAATCAGTTTGCCGGGTTTGTATTCAGACGGTAGCTTGCGCGTTTTGCTTCCTTCTTCAAATTGGGGAATATCCGAGGTTACTTTCTCAAGCGTACGGATGACTTTCTGAAAGGGAATATCTCCTTGAACGAAAAATATCATGTTTTCCGGTCGGTAATGGGAATGTACGAATTTCCGTGCATCCTCACTTGTAAATTGACGCAGCAGTTCCGGATTGCCAAGTATGTTTCGTCCTAATGGGTGGTTGGGGAAAATCAGTTCTTCAAAGTCGTCAAAAATAAGTTCCGACGGACTGTCTTCATAGCTTTGGATTTCGTCGATAATGACTTCCACTTCTTTTTCAATTTCATTTTGTGGAAATACACTATGGAAGACAATGTCAGCCAGTAATTCTGCTGCCCGGTTGAAATGCTCTTTCAGAAAAGCGCTGTAAATGACGGTTTCTTCCTTGTTGGTATAGGCATTCAAATCGCCTCCTACATTCTCCATGCGATTGAGAATGTGCCAGGCTTTTCGCTTTTCTGTGCCCTTAAAAATCAGGTGCTCTACAAAATGGGCCATACCCTGTTCTTGTGGAAGCTCATCGCGTGTTCCGGCATCGATGGCAAAGCCACAATAAGCCACGTTTGTAGGACTGGTGGAATGAATAAGTCGTAAGCCGTTAGGGAGGGTAAAAGTTGAATACGCCATATATTGAGAAGTATAATTTCTTTTTCGCTGCAAATTTACAATAAATACCTATTGCCTTTCTTCAAAAAATGCAGATATTTGCAGTGTGTGATATTTAAAACTAATATATGAATAAAATTGCAGTCTTTTGTTCGGCCTCAGATGCGATAGAATCTGTATTCATGGAGAAAGCCCGGGAACTGGGCGCATGGCTGGGGCAGCATCGTAAGTGGCTGGTTTACGGTGGTTCCAATACCGGACTGATGGAAGCCCTGGCAAGAAGTGCGAAAGAGAACGGGGCAATGATTATGGGAGTTGTTCCCACAAAGCTGGAGGAACACGGAAGAGTCAGCGATTTGCTTGACGTGACATTCCATTCTGTGAATTTGAGCGACCGGAAAGATATTATGTTGCAGGAATCGGACGTAATGGTAGCCTTGCCAGGTGGAATAGGTACACTGGACGAGGTATTTCATGTGATGGCTGCGTGCAGTATAGGCTATCATCAGAAAAAAGTTATCTTTTATAATGTGGAAGGTTTCTGGAATGACATGCTGGTTTTTTTGAACCGGCTGGAGGAAACGCATTTTGTACATCGTCCGTTGAAAAACTATTTTGAAGTGGCGAATACATTGGAAGAACTGACCCGCTTATTGGAATAAAATTATAATTTAATCATAACCTTATGAATTCATCAATAAAAGATTTATTACAGCGTGAAGCACAGGCCGTATTGAATATTCCGGTAACAGACGGATATGAGAAAGCGGTAAACCTGATTGTGGAACAGGTGCATGAGAAAGGCGGAAAGCTGGTAACCAGCGGTATGGGTAAGGCCGGACAGATAGCCATGAACATTGCCACTACATTCTGTTCTACAGGAATTCCTTCTGTGTTTTTGCATCCCAGCGAGGCGCAGCATGGTGATTTGGGCATTCTGCAAAAGAATGATTTGTTACTCTTGATTTCCAACTCCGGAAAGACAAGGGAAATCGTGGAACTTACCGAACTGGCTGCGCGTCTAAATCCGGAGTTGAAAAAGATTGTCATTACGGGAAATCCGGATAGTCCGCTGGCGGAAGCCGCTGATATTTGTCTGGCTACAGGTCATCCTGATGAGGTTTGTTTGCTGGGAATGACTCCTACGACTTCTACCACTGTGATGACGGTTATTGGAGATATTCTGGTGGTGGAGACCATGCGTAAGACTGGTTTTACGATTGAAGAATACAGCAAGCGCCATCATGGCGGTTATTTGGGAGAACGCTCCCGGGCATTAAGCAAATAAAATATGGGTGTGCGAAAGGCACACCCATTTCTTTTTACGGAAAGAAGCAAAACGTTTCTACCTATTGTGCTTATTTTTATCATTGTAGTTTGTAGACTTCCGTACCAGCCAGGAGGAAGCATCCTACTCCATAGTCTTCAAAGTCCGGAACACTTTCGTATGTGACTGGCTGACCATCTTTAGGCTCTTTCCCGGTACCTTGTACGTAACCCAGGAAACCGTTGGGGTGGACTGCCTCCTTCACCATGGCATTCCATCCTTTTAATAAAACAGGTAAATATTCTTCTTTATCCAGTAATCCGTTTCGTACTCCCCATGCCATTCCGTAGACAAACAGGGCAGTACCTGTAGTTTCTTTTCCTCCGTAATTTCCGGCATCATGAAGACTTACATTCCAGAATCCGTCTGTACGCTGGCATTTTTTTAATGCTTTGCTCATAATCAGGAAATCGTTGATGTAGTCTTGGCGATGTTTTTCATTGGCTGGAATTTCGTCAAGTACGCGTACCAGCGCGGCGTAGGCCCATCCGTTTCCCCGGCTCCAGTAGCAGTCTTCTCCATTGGGTTCTTTGTATGGAGGCAAGAAATCAGCGTCTCTCCACCAGAGACCGTCGGCCAGATTGAACATTCCTTTTCCTGCGAGTTGATTGCGTGAGAACTCATACATATCCCACATCTTGTCGAAATATTTTTGTTCTCCCGTGAGGTGTCCCATTTTGGCCAGTACGGGCATTCCCATCTGAATAGCATCTACCCATGTCCAGTCGCCTGCCTGCGGTGTATTGACCAACATATTCATGTTCGACTTGATGTTCTTCAGCATTTCAGGTTTGGGGCAAATGTTATATAAGTCGATATAGGTTTGTCCGCAGCAATAGTCGTCGGCATTGCGTGTGGTGTTGCCATTTCGCATCCCCCATTCATGGTATTCAGCCCAGTTGTATGCATAATCGTAGAATTCTGCACGAGGATAGATGGAATATAGAGCCATTAATCCTTCATAGTACACTCCTCGAGTCCAGATATTGCTGGGGCGGGTTATATTACGAACGAAACTGGGAGTCCGATAATCGGCATATTTCTCCATGAAATATTTGTTTACTTTCATTACCACATCGAGCGTTTCTTTTTGTGGTGGTAGTTTTTGTGCAAAAGAAGTAGTAAATCCTGCACTTATTGTAAGCAATAATACAACAAGAATTTTTCGCATATCAAATAAGGTATTGGTTTAAAATTTATAATTGCAAATGTAGCGGATATACTTACATCTGCACATGGAAAATCATGCAAATACATTGAAAATCATTCAAATTTCTTTACTTGATATAGTAACTGTTTCTCTAAAACATACTAATGCTCCTTTTAAGTGCTGAAGTGAGGCTTATATTTTCAGAAATCTCCCGGACATTTCTCTGTTTCATACTGCGGGATATGTATTTCACAGTGTGAAATATGTATCCCACACTGTGGTTTTTGTATCCCACAGTGTGAAACAGAGAATTTGTCAGGTAATTCTTTCTTTTGTATAAGAGTGTACAGAAGAATTACCACCGTTATATGATTTCAGGAGTTGTCTTCTGACATTAGAAAATACAAGCGAAGTTTTGTACAAAAAGACATGTTATTGCATAATTTTCTATTTCTTTTTGTCGAAAAAGTTTCCTATTTTGCTTTCCGTATGATTGTGATTTAAAAGTATTTGAAAAATGAGGGAATATTGTATCAAATATTTGTTTCTATGTTGTTTTTTGTGGCTGGCTGGAAGTGTGTTCGCTCAGGAAAGGTTTCCTGACGGCACTCCAATACCGGATTGGTTTGCAGACAGCCGGGTGATTCCGGTAGAGGAGTTGGGCAGAATTTACCGTATTACGGATTATGGAGTGCAGAATGACAGCACGCTGCTACAGACGGAGCAGATTCAGGCAGTCATTGACAAGGCGGCTCAAGAAGGAGGTGGAGTAATTTGTATACCACAAGGTACGTTTTTATCAGGGTCACTTTTTTTCAAACCTCGCACCCACCTTTATCTGGAAAAAGGAGCTGTGTTGAAAGGTAGTAATGACATCAGTCATTTTGATGTGATTGATACACGCCTGGAGGGGCAGAACTTGAAATATTTCGCAGCCCTGGTCAATGCCATAGGGGTGGACGGATTTACACTTTCAGGAGAGGGAAAGATAAACGAGAACGGACTTCGTTTCTGGAAATCTTTCTGGTTGCGTCGGCAGGTCAATCCTCAATGTACGAATCTGGAGGAATTACGTCCGCGACTGATATATATTGCAGATTCAAAAGACGTACAGTTGTCTGGAGTCAGATTGGAGAATTCTCCTTTCTGGACAACCCATTTATATCGGTGTGAGAAGGTGAAGTTGCTGAATCTTTCCATTTTTGCTCCCCGTTCACCGGTAAAAGCACCGAGCAGTGATGCTATTGATATTGATGTCTGTAAGAATGTGCTGGTGAAAGGGTGTTATATGTCGGTGAATGACGATGCAATAGCTTTGAAAGGCGGAAAAGGACCTTGGGCAGACCAGGATAAGGTAAATAACGGGAGCAACTTGAACATAATCATAGAAGATTGTGTATGGGGATTCTGCCACAGTGCATTGACTTGCGGAAGTGAATCCATTCATAATCGTAATGTCTTGGTGCGAGGTTGTACGGTGGAACATGCCCAGCGTTTGCTTTGGTTGAAAATGCGTCCGGATACACCGCAAAATTATGAGTATATCCGACTGGAGAATATTACAGGTTCTGTGGTCAATTTCTTGTTTGCCCAGCCTTGGACACAGTTTTTCGATTTGAAAGATAGAAAAGATATTCCGTTCTCTTATTCAAGCCATGTTACCATGCGTGATATTCGGTTGGACTGTGATGTGCTTTTTGCAGTTAAGAAGGACGAGACACAGTATAAACTGTCGGATTTTCTGTTTGAGAATCTCGATATTACGGCACGCAAATCGGGTACTATCCAGAAGGGATATATTCATGGACTGCAACTTCGGAATGTGGTAGTAAATGGTGTACGTTTAAAATAGAAAAAAGCTGGCAGAAAGTTGCTCTGCCAGCTTTTTAAAATTATGTTAGTTTATATTCATCCGGATAGTAAACAAAGTCGATAACAGCTCTTTCGTATTCAAACAGTTCTTCAGGCTTGAAGAATCGCTCTATTTCTTCAATAGCCGTTTTGGGCGAATCGGAGGTGTGAATGATATTTTCTTGTGAACTCACACAATAATCTCCTCGGATAGTTCCTGGAATAGCTACACGACCATTGGTGGCACCTGTCATGGAACGTACCACCTGAATGGCATCGACTCCTTCATAACAGCATACGATTACCGGGCAGGCCATCATGGACGCTTTTACACGAGAAAAGAACGGTTTCCCTGCTAAGTGTGCATAATGTTCGTTGAGCAGGTCTTCGGTCAGCTGCATCATTTTCATGCCGGCCAGGCGCAAGCCTTTACGTTCAAATCTATGGGTTATTTCTCCAATAAGTCCGCGCTGTACGGTACTTGGTTTTAGGATTACTAAGGTTCTTTCAAGACTCATAGTTCGTTTATGTTAAGGTAATACAAAGATTCATTGTGCTCCAAATATACGAAAAAAAGAATATGAGTCACCAAGACTGTAGATTTTTATTTGAATTTACTTGCAATCAAGAGGTATAATGCCAAGGTTAATGGCTTTCAAGACCAAATCTACCGCATTTCTTGCTTCCAGTTTACTCATGAGACTTTTCCGGTGCGTTTCAATTGTATTGTTGGAAACATGAAGTAAATCTGCAATTTCTCTCGTATTGAATCCTTTGGCAATGGCTTGCAATACTTCCATCTCTCTTAGCGTGAGCTGTTCCTTGATTTGCTCCTCTGTTTGCATCCGGTTTAAAATCGTTTTGAACCGTTTACAAAGATATTGTCCCCCTTTCAAGATAGTTTGGATGGCCAGTGTCAGTTCGTTAATATCTGCCGACTTTAGCATGGCTCCGCTGATGGATGCTTTGGTAAGTCTTTTGAGTATCCATATTTCTTCGTGCATGGTATTAACCAAGATGCGTGCTTCCGGATGTTTTTGCAGAATCTTGTCTATCAGTTCAAATCCGTTGGTGTCCGGAAGTTCCACATCAAGCAGATAAATGTCAAATGGCTGCATGCCTATCAGGAGCATCGCTTCTGCTCCCGATGAGGCGGTATATACCTTTTCTATTTCAGGCATTTGGGAGACCACATGCTTGATGCCTTGCAGTATGAGGGTATGGTCATCGACTAATAGTATTTTGGCTTTTTGACTTGTCATTTTGTCGCATTTTTATACTGCAAAGAAAAAAAGATTCATCGAGAAGATTTTCACTGAAAACCGTGATTTTTTCAATGAAGAAATGCCTGAATATGAATATTTACTCCTGTATCGTTTTTTTCTATCTTGTAATTCCCTCCAATGGTTTTTAATCGGTCGTTGATGGTACGTAGACCTATTCCTTTGGATGAATCGGCATGCGGATTCCAGTCTCCGTCGTAATGCAGGTGAATGACAAGTTGGCTGTCTTCTTTTTTTAGTTGAATGTGAATTTGCTTTGCCTGAGTATGTTTTAAAATGTTTCCGATGGTTTCCTGCATGATGCGGTAGATTTCATATCCTATGTGTTCCGGAATAGTGGTCCAGCTTGTATGGGCGTGGGGAGCATAGGATATGCTCACTCCTGATACTTCCTGCATTTTCGCGAAATAATCGGCCAGCATTTCGTTCAAATCAGTAAACTGGAAATTAGGTGGCATTAATTCGTGCGAGATGGCTCTTACGCCATTGCGTATTTCTTCCAGCGTCTGAATGGTAGTTGTCTTTTGTTCTTCAGAAGAAATATGCTGCTGTATTTGGAGTATGGCTCCTAGCAGGTCGTTACAAACTCCATCGTGCAAATCCTTGGCAAGTCGTTTACGTTCATTTTCCAGGCCTTCAATGTACTGACGTGCAGCTATCAGTTCGGTTTCTTTCTTCTGTACTTTCCGTTTATGCAGCAGGATGGAGATGGCAATTAACAGCAGTCCGATAACCGTAAGGTAGTAGACGGTATGGCGCAGACGGGTTTCTTTCTCTTGTGCCTGATTTCTTTCCAAAAGAGCAATCTTCAATTCCTTGTCGCTATTCCTTAATTTTTCATTCAGCTCCGACAGCTCATTTTTTATTTTCCCATCGAAAATGGAATCTTTATAAATACATGCTTCCTGCATGCAGTGAAATGCTTTCTGATAGTTGCCCAGTCCTTCGTAATTACGTGCCATCAAAATATGATACTTGTCGTATGGAAGCTGCGTCTGAATCAACGACTTGTTTGTCAGGATGTCGAGACTCTTCTGAAATTCTCCAATCCAGTTGTACAGGCTTGCTTGAGTGCCATAAAATTCAAGTGCTGTCGGACTGTTTTCCGGAATCTGATGGATCAGTTCTTCTCCTTTTTTCAGAAAAATTCTGACAGAATCTTTTTTATTCCATAATTGATAAGTACTTAGTAAGGGGCTTAGAGAACTCATGGCAAGTAGGGGATATTCTATCTCTAATGCTTTTTGGACATTTCTTTTTAGAATCTGGCTTGCTTCTGCATATTTTCCCATGTTGCAATAGCATCCGCCGATAAGCGTGTTGGCATATAATTCCATTAATGTGTCTTTTGCCTTTCGGGCATAGTCTGCTGCTAACTTGCCTTGTTCCAAGGCCTCTTCATAGCGTTTGTTGAGATGGTAGAGTACGCCAATATTGTAATAAGTGGAGGCGATGTCTTCGTATTTTTCTGTCTTCTTACAGAAGTCGAGGGCGCGATTATAGTGATACACGGCTGAATCGAACATGCCTAATTTACGGTAGCAAACGCCAATGGAAGATTCTACTACTCCTTCCAGATCGTATCTTTGTTCTTTGAGCTTGGGGGCATGTGCAGCTACTGTCTTGAATATTTCTTTGGCTTGCTCTAATTTTCCTTCCATGAAAAGATAGTTGGCCAATGAGTTGAGCAGCTGCAGGTAGCCTTCTTCCTCAAAGGCAGGTTGCGGGTAAAGAGAGAGTCCCTTTTGTATATAATGGTAGGATGAATCGTGGTCCAGAGTTTCATATTCTGCACCCAGGAATTGATATAATTCAATTAATTTTTCTTTGGAAGAATGTTGTCGTTCGGCTTCTCGTATTTCCTGTTTTAGACTGTCGATTACCGTATTTCCTGCTTGTACTGACAGGGAAAATGTAAGGTTCAAGAAGATGCCAAGTAAAAGGATATGCTTTTTCATGTAATGTATTTTTGTGATTTTGACAAAATAATCCCTTTTTGTGGAATATACAAATTTCAGAGGAAAATATCTTGGGTTTTGACTGAAATGATTGAATGATATGACATCGTGAGTTGGGTTACCCGCTTCAGAACTGACAGAAATAGGAAGTCAGCTCCCTTTTGTATTTTTGCGAGATACAGAGTTCATTGATGTGATGAAAAGGAGGATACATGATGCAATGGTTGTTTTGTATCATACACAAATACTGTATATTGATGATATAGGATTGATGGATTTGTATAAATCGCTCATTATATGCACATAAATTTTTCGCGCGCAGGTTTCCTTTTAGGCGGATAAAGGAACCGTCGGTTAATGCTATCTCCCAACTCTTTTTGGTAGAGATGTATTTGAAATAACCGATGTGGTTGGAGTGTAGGACACGCAGGTTTCCCATTAAGGTTTGAATAAGCAGGGGTTTCCCCAATCTTAGGTCGGAAAGTTGCTTAAGACGTTCTAAGGCTATTTGGTATCGTTGTATTTCGGTTATTTCCATCTTTCCTGTGTTTTCTATTCCTTTAGGGCCAAATATAGTCTGTCTTATGAGGAAGGGAAACACGGAAAACCGTGATTTTTGTATAAAAGTAAAAAAGCCGCCTCGCAATGCAAGACGGCTCTTCGTTATAGTGCGTTTATTCTATTTTGAAGTATTGAAATTGGCAGACGGGCGGAAGTCGAACATCAGGTTCAAATGTAATCCTTCATCCCCTTGTTTAATGCGGATATTTCCAGGTTGGCTGTTGGGACCTTGTTGTTCGATGGGTTTAAAGGAACAGATGGCCGGTATGTCAAGCAAGAAAGATATATCACCCTCAGGGAATTGCGGCATGGTTCTTTTAACACGTCCTACGGGTTCTTCCGGTGTAAAGATGTGATAGAAGATTCCATCGTTTCTTGAATAAACAGTAAACGGTGTTTTATCGCTTTCCAGTGTTGCCCAGTACATGTGGGCATGGTATCCCTTAAATTCTGGATAAATCAGGTTCTCAAAACTTTCTCCTGTAATGGTATTGTTATAATCTTTATGCCAGATGTTATAGTTGGTACCAGGAATACGGTTCTTCCATACACGATAAGGACCACGTCCCAGCCATTTCATGCCGGTACAGTTTGCTTCCGGGTAAGAGAAGGTCAATCCGAGGTTGTATACCTTGGTATCCATAAAGGCATCATCAAATCCTCCTCCGCCGGATGCACGGTTCAGCAGGATGGCATCCATATAAAGCAGTCCTTGATCGGTCAGACGCCAGACAATGGAGTCGGCTGCTCCCTTATATTTGGCACAGAATATGGCTCCTTCTTGTGTCTCACGTACATAGCTGAGTGAAGGCTCATAGAGCATTTTCATTCCTACAGCTACCGGACCGTCCTTGAATGGAACTTCTGTTTCTCCTGCTTTTACTTGCTTGATGATACCAGTAGTGGCATCAAACGTTACACTTACCTTCGCACTGTTCAGTACGATGTGGGTAGCGTTGCGTGAGGCAGTCGCTTTGGGAAGTGCTTCTAGGGGCATGGGTGATTGTGCCATCTTATGGTCAAAATATTGTTTTACCAGACGGATGGGGTAGCTCCAGTTGCAGATGCTATGTCCATTTTTATCGAAAGCTTCCAGTTCCAGTACATCACCTTCAAGGAAGTTGTCCGGAAGATTGAAATGAGCCGTGCCGGTTTCTCCAGGCTGGATGGCAGGCAGAGTAACTTCTCCGTGGCTTAATTCAACGGATTGTGTTACACCTTTCAATGGAGTGTCGCATGACAATACCTTATACGTCATTTTGCATTCCTTCAGATTCGTGTAAGTATATTCGTTGGTAACCAGGAAATTACCGTTAAAATGGGAGGTAATGAGTAGTGGTTTCAGTTGGATGGGTGACCATTGGGTACGGATGGCATAGAAGCTGCCTTCTTTTTCACGGCGAGGACCAACGACTCCATCAGGGGCATTCGATTTGTCAGAATCCAGAATACCTCCTTTGTCACTCCGTTTAGGAGCTTCATCGCAGAATACCCAGATAAATCCTCCGGCAAATAAGGGGTTCGTATTCCAGCGATCCCAGAAGTCCCGTAATCCGGCACCTCCTCCCTGATCGTACATGGCATGCATGAATTCTGTAGGCATGAAGACCTTATAGCCATTGGTAAAGCGGGCTACTCCTGTCAGATAAGCCGGGTAATGGTGAGTATCCAGGTCGTTGAAGTCGGCCCATGGGTGGACTACATGCCGTTTTTGAAGCTTGTCGTATTGAGCAAACAGTTTATCCAGCTGATAATTCCATCCTCCTTCATTTCCATTGCTCCAGATGATGATGGACGGATGATTGACATCGCGCTGTACCATCTCTTTCACCAGTTTGCTACCAACTTTTTCATCGTAGCAATTCTGCCATCCTGCCAGTTCATCCATGTATACGATACCCAGTGAATCGCACATATCCAGGAAATGTTCGTCGGGGGCATAGTGCGATCTTACCGCGTTCATGTTCATTTCCTTGATGAGAAGTGCGTCCTGACGACTCATGGCCGCACTGGTGGCTCTTCCCCCGTCTACGGAAAATGAATGGCGGTTAATACCTTTTACGACGAATTTGGTGCCGTTCAGATATACTCCGTCTTGTGGGAAAAACTCGACGGTGCGGAAGCCGATTCTGGTTTCACGTGTCTGGATTACTTTTCCTTCCGGTGATTTCAACTCCAGACGAGCTACATACAGGTTAGGGTCTTCTGTAGACCAGGTTTGGATGTCTGCCCACTGTCCTTCTATCTGTTGTTCCTTGCCGGAGTCTGTAATTTTCTTGGAAAGTGCAGATTGTCCCGTATTTGTCAGGACAGTTTTTCCGTCTTTCAGGCCTCGTACTGATACGTGAAGTTCATATCCTTTCGCATCGCCATACATTTCACATGAAGCTTGAAACTTGCCATGCTGGTCGGCATTAAGTACAAAGTGTTCAATGTGTACTTGTGGAACAACTTCCAGCCATACCGGACGATAAATTCCTCCATAAAGCCACCAGTCAGCTTTACGTTCTGCGGCGTTGATGGATGAATTGGCAGATTCTTTAGCGACTTTTACTTCAAGTGTATTTTTCTTTCCGAGGGTGAGTAAGTCGGTGATGTCATAACAAAAACGGTTGAATCCGCCTTGATGCATTTCTCCGGCTAGTTTGCCGTTGATTAAGACTTCCGTATCGGTCATGACTCCGTCAAAATAAATTTTTACCCGTTGGCCACTCCATGATTTGGGAGCCTCGAATTTGTGGCGATAAATACCTGTTTCATCACTTGGTTTGGCACCTTTGATGGTATACCATCGTCCGTAGGTATATTCTCCAAATCCTTGCAGTTCCCAGTTGCAGGGAACTTCTATCTTTTTCCATTTGCCGCTGTTTTGTCCTTTTGAGCAGAGAAAGTCCCATGTCACGGTATTGTCAATACCGGTTCCTGAAAGATAAATTCGTTCCGGATGTGAGGCTTGCGCTTGCAAATGCAAGCCAGGCATGTTGCAGAAAAGGCTGGCAAGTAGGGTTAGTCTGATAAAGTTGTTTTTCATATTCGCGTTTATTGATTTATTTTCTACAAAGATACGCACCTTCATGAAATGAATGAATGGAATAATGTACATCTTGCTCGGAAGATTGTGTATCAGGCGTACAAAAATCCATGAATCTGTACATTCCTATAGTTGTAAAGGCTGCATAACTTTTATCTTTGCAAGTATGAAACCTAATTTGTAATTCCATGAAAAAGAACAGCATCTTATTATTTCTTTTGTGCTCTGCGATGGGGGCGGCTGCACAAAACTGGCCGGAAGTGAGGCCTGAAGCACGTCCCGGCAGCCGCTGGTGGTGGTTAGGAAGTGCCGTTGATAAAGATAATCTGAATTATAATCTGAAAGAATATGGGAAAGCCGGACTGGGAAGTCTGGAGGTTACGCCTATTTATGGGGTAAAGGGAAATGAATCTCATAATATCCGCTTTCTGTCACCCGAATGGATGGAAATGTTCCGTTATACGCAGGAGGTGGGTAAGATGAAGGGGATAGACATTGATATGAATACCGGAACAGGATGGCCTTTCGGAGGCCCCGAGGTATCTCTTTCACAAGCAGCAGCAAAAGCTATTTTTGAATGTTATGAGGTAAAGGGAGGTGAACCGATAAGGTTGGAAATCGACATTCGTGACCCTAAAGAAGAGAAACAGCGGGATGTGGCTTACCTGGATTGTCTGATGGCTTATGGGGCAGACGGAAAAGTGGTGAATCTGACTAGAAAAGTTAAAGACGGATATTTGCAGTGGGATGCTCCGTCAGGTGACTGGAAACTGGTGGCATTGTTTGTGGGGCGGACTTTTCAGAAAGTAAAGCGTGCGGCTCCCGGGGGAGAAGGGTATGTTATGGATCATTTTAGTCCGGTAGCTGTAAAATCTTACTTTGAGAAATTTGATGAGGCTTTCAAGAAAAATAAAGTAAACTTCCCCCGTACCTTCTTCAATGATTCGTATGAGGTGTACGGAGCCGATTGGACTCCTGCTTTCTTGAAAGAATTTGCCGCACGTCGTGGTTATCGGCTGGAAAATCATTTTCTGGAGTTTATTTCACAGGAACGAACTGAACTGACACGTCGTCTGGTGTCTGATTATAGAGAAACATTGGGAGAACTTCTGGTTGAGAACTTTACGACTGCATGGACCAAATGGGCGCATGGGCATGGAAGTACGACCCGTAATCAGGCGCATGGCTCTCCTGCCAATCTGATTGATACGTATGCTTCGGTAGATATCCCAGAGTGTGAAGGGTTTGGATTGACTGATTTTCATATCAAGGGATTGAGGCGTGATTCGCTTACACGTCCTAATTTTTCGGATATTTCCATGCTGAAGTATGCTTCCTCGGCTGCACATATTACGGGAAAACCTTACACCTCTTCTGAAACATTCACCTGGTTGACGGAGCATTTTCGTACTTCTCTCTCTCAGTGTAAGCCTGATATGGATTTGATGTTTGTGTCGGGTGTAAATCACGCATTTTTTCATGGTACCCCCTATTCTCCAAAGGAAGCGGCCTGGCCTGGTTGGCTATTTTATGCTACGATAAACATGTCGCCCACCAATACGATATGGCGTGACGCACCGGCTTTCTTTGAGTACATAACTCGCTGCCAGTCTTTTTTGCAATTAGGTAAGCCTGATAATGATTTCCTGGTTTATCTTCCGGTATATGATATGTGGAATGACATTCCGGGGCGTTTTGTCGGTTTTGACATTCATAAGATGGACCAGTATGCACCAAAGTTTATCAAGACGATACAAACCATTATGGCAGGTGGCTATGATGTAGACTATATTTCTGATTCTTTTATTAAAAGTACATCGTGTCAGGATGGTATGTTGAAGACAAGCGGAGGTGCTTGTTATAAAGCACTCATCGTTCCTGCAGTAAAATTGATTCAGGTTTCTACCTTAAAGAAGTTGGTCGCATTGGTACGTCAGGGGGCAACCGTAGTGTTTGTGGAACATTATCCGGAAGATGTGCCTGGATATGCTTCATTGGAACAGAATAGGAAGCAACTATTTGCGCTGCTGGAACAGTTGCCAGGAGAAAAGTCTTTCCAGGGCACACAGGCTTTTAATTTCGGGAAAGGACGTATCATCGTGGGAAGTGATTACCATGAGGCATTAGAACGTACGGGAGTTCCGGCAGAAGAACTGAAGACACATTGGGGGGGACAGTTTATCCGGCGTACACATACGGAAGGACATCATTATTTTATTTCCAACTTACAGGCTAAAGATGTGGAAGGATGGGTAACTTTGAATGTGCCTGAAAAACATATCATGTGCTTTGATCCGATGACGGGTAAACGGGGAATTGCAAAAACGCGCGAGGTGGAAGGAAAAACTCAGGTATATATGCAGTTGAAGTCGGGAGAGAGTATCATTCTTCAAACTTTTACTCATTCTTTGCCAGGAGAGCCTGAATGGAAATATGGGAAGGAAATGGGCTATAGTTTGAGTTTGGATCATGGTTGGAAACT
Organism: uncultured Bacteroides sp.; assembly: GCA_945965395.1. Taxonomy (GTDB): domain Bacteria; phylum Bacteroidota; class Bacteroidia; order Bacteroidales; family Bacteroidaceae; genus Phocaeicola. Next base: position 32,148 of record CAMFND010000161.1, on the reverse strand, counting down.
GAGATTCGTGGAAAGCTATCCGGCTATTGAAGGGGAGTTTAAAATAGATACGCCTTCTTCATGGACAGAGATTGCACATCCGGCTGCGAAGATTAACCGGGGTACTGCATTGTATTCATTGGAGTTGGATTTGCCTGAATTATCGGCGGATGACTGGATTCTGGACCTGGGTGACGTGCGTGAGAGTGCACGCGTGCGTATAAATGGGCAAGAAGCTGGTGTAGCTTGGGCTGCTCCCTTCCGTTTAAGTATAGGGCAATTGCTAAAGCCTGGTAAGAATCTGATAGAAGTGGAGGTTACCAACCTTCCCGCGAATAGTATTGCTGAGATGGACCGTCAGGGGAAGCAATGGCGCATTTTTGAGGACATCAATATGGCTAAGCTGAATTACGAGAAAGGTACTTACGGACATTGGGAAACACTTCCTTCTGGATTGAACAGAATTGTCCGGTTGATACCTGTTAAATATTTATTTTGATTGTCTGGGCTGGATAGGTTATTATCCGGCCCAGTTTTCTCTGTCCAGATTGCGATAGCTGATAGCCTCTGCTAAATGTTCTGGACGTATCTCGTTACTTCCTTCCAAATCGGCAATGGTACGTGAAACCTTCAGTATACGGTCGTAGGCACGGGCTGAAAGGTTCAGCCGGTTCATGGCATTTCTTAACAGTTCCAGTCCGGCAGCATCTGGCTGTGCATAGAGGTGCAGCAGTCTGGGTGTCATTTGGGCATTGCTATAGATTCCCGGCTCGTTTGCAAAACGCTGAGCTTGTATCTGTCGGGCACGGATTACACGTTCGCGGATGCAGGCACTGCTTTCTCCCGGGGTGCTCTTGGAGATTTCTTCAAAAGGAACGGGCACAATCTCAATTTGGATATCAATGCGGTCGAGCAAAGGACCGGAAATCTTGTTAAGGTATCGCTGCACTTGTCCCGGACTACATACACAGTTTCGTGTGGGATGATTGTAATAACCACACGGGCAAGGATTCATCGATGCGATTAACTGGAAATTGGCCGGATATTCCAGACTGTATTTTGCTCTTGAAATAGTGATACGATGGTCCTCAAGGGGCTGGCGGAGCACTTCTAGTACACTTCTGCTAAATTCTGGAAGTTCATCAAGAAACAGCACTCCATTATGTGCCAGACTGATTTCTCCGGGTTGAGGAGTAGCTCCTCCGCCTACCATGGCAACCTGAGAGATGGTGTGGTGTGGGCTGCGGAACGGGCGGGTAGCAATAAGTGAAGAACCCTTTTTTAACTTCCCGGCCACTGAATGTATTTTAGTTGTTTCCAGGCTTTCTCCTAAAGAGAGTGGAGGGAGAATACTGGGAAGGCGTTTAGCCATCATAGACTTACCACTGCCCGGGGCACCAATGAGCAGTACATTATGTCCGCCTGCTGCAGCTACTTCAAGTGCTCGTTTTACATTTTCTTGTCCCTTTACTTCTGCAAAGTCAAAAGAGAAACTCGACTGGTGTTTGTAGAATTCCTCACGTGTGTTCACAATGGTAGGTTGTAACGTGTGTGTGCCGTTTAGAAAATCAATCACTTCTGTAATGCGTTCCACACCATATACATCCAGATTATTTACGACAGCAGCTTCCGAAGCATTCTGTTGTGGAAGAATAATTCCCTTAAATCCTTGTTGGCGGGCTGCAATGGCGATAGGAAGTGCTCCTTTGATGGGCTGCAAGCTTCCGTCGAGACTTAGTTCCCCAATAATGAGGTAGTCTGCCAGGTGCTCAGAGGAGATTGTTTCATTGGCAGCTAAGATACCGATAGCCAGCGGAAGGTCGTACGAGGCACCTTCTTTCCGGATATCGGCAGGAGCCATGTTGACTACTATTTGTCGTGTAGGAAATTTGTATCCGTTTACTTGCAAAGCTGATACAATACGTTCGTGGCTTTCCTTGACTGCAGAGTCCGGAAGTCCTACCAGGTAAAATTTTATACCGCGTGAACAGTTGACTTCAATTGTCACGATGGTGGCGTCAATGCCTTGTACGGCGGCTCCAAAAAGTTTGACAAGCATTTAAGGTTGTTTTTATGTGTGTTATTTTTGTTGTTTGTCTTCCGCTATTAGGGCTTCAATCTTGGTCTGCAATCCTTTTCCGTAAAGATTGCTGCCTAAAATCTTCCGGTTTCGGTCTATCAGAATGTTGAATGGAAGACGCTGCACGTCTTGTTGTTTCAGAATCTGGTTATTCCATCCTTTATAGTCGCATACCTCAATCCATTGTTCTGTATCTTTCCGGGTATTTTTCTGCCATTCTTCTTTGTTATAATCCAGTGAGAAGTTGACAATCCGGAGGTTGTTTTTTGAAAATTTCTCGCATAAAGTATACAGAGAATCTTTTATTTCTAAACTTTCCTTATCCCAGCTGGCCCAGAAGTTAATGAGTGAATATTGTTTTTGCGTACCACTGCTACTCCAGGACAAATATTCTCCATTTCTTTTCTTTACGGACATGTAGTTTAGGTAGGCCGACGTATTTTTCCCTTTTTCGGGTAATTTCTGTAAAACTTGATTTAATACTCTACAGTCTTTCACCTTACCGGTCAGAGGTTCCGCCAGTTGGGCGATGAGGGCTAAGTTCGGATTGGCAGATTGTGAAAAATACTGGTACAGAATATAAGCTGAAGCCGGTGAAGCCGGATGACTCTTGATGAAACTTTCAGCTTGCTTGCATACTTGTGCAGAATCCTTCAGCGTAGCTATGCTTTGCAGGAATTCCTGATACTCATTATTGGCTCCTTCCCCTTTGATTTCCGGATGTGCCAAACTACCTTTTATTGAAACCTTCCAGCCCTTTTCTGCAAATATCGGGAATGTTTCACCGGAATTATTCACCAGACGGAATATATTCAGGGTGTCGGGAGTGAAGGCATAGGTAAACTTACCTTCTCTTGGGTAGATGGTATCTAATTTAGATTTCGGATCATCAAAGATTACCAGAATCATGTCGGAAGTAATGCCTTCCAGTTCCCCTTTGAGCTCAAATTCATCACTTTGTCTGCACGAATCCAGGCAAAACAACAGATATACAGATAAGAGGAGCAGGTATAATTTTTTCATAAACCGTATTTTATTTTTGCGAAAATACATATTTTCATCTTATAATCTTTCATCTTCTCCCGATTCTTTCCTATAAAGGCATAAAAAAACCGGAATCACTTGAAGCGATTCCGGTCCCTTTTATGTAATTAAGTCAGATTACTTTACTTCGTTTGCATATTTTGCAAATTCGCGGTCGTTCTGAGCTTTAGCAGCCAAAGCAGCATCCTGCTGTTTTACTTTGTCCATGCTGCTCTTAACCAAGTCAGCGTTGTTAGTTCTAGCACCTACAACTGCCATCAGGTAGTTAGTGTAAGCGTCCGGATTCTTCACTGCAGACAGAGTAGATTTAGCTTTGTTGTAATCCTTAGCCAAAATCTGAGCCAAAGCAGCAGAGTTAGTTTTAGTGTCACCGAATGCCTGTACAGCGCGGTCGTACTGACCTTGTTTGATGTACAAGTTACCCAGAGCTTCGTTAGCTGTGTTAGCACCAGTAGACTTGCTCAAGTAAGTTTCAGCGTTAGCTACATTACCCTTAGTCAATTCAATCAAACCAAGGTTAGTGTTTACTTCAGCAGCATTAGCGTTCTTGCTTGCAGCCTGTTTGAAGTAGTTTTCAGCAGTAGCCAAGTCACCGTTAGCATAAGCCATCATACCCAAGTTGTTGTAAGCGCGGAAGTCGTTCGGATACAATTCAACAGTTTTCTTATAGATAGCTTCTTTACGAGCGTTGTCGTTAGTCAGAGTTGCAGCATACAGCAATTCATCGTTGCTCAATACTTTGGCATCAGTATCGAATGCAGCGTTGATTTCTTCGTCGCTACGTCCGATTACATCGTAGTTAGCTGTCAAGCGAGCACGACGCAACTGAGGCAGGATTTCGTCAGCCAAAGTTTTGTAAACTGAAGAAATGTTCTTGATTTCAGTTTCACGCTGTTCTGGATCGCTGTACATAGAAAGAACACGCAAGATCAGGTCTTTATCCTGGATATTAGATTTAGAAACCAGTTCCTGGAATCCGTCCCAGTCCTGAGCAGTATATTTAGCATCTACTTCAGTTTCGATCTTGCCTTTCTTCAACTGCTGGTTCATGTATTTTTCAGTGTTGTTCTGACGGTTTTCAGCCAAAGTTGTATTCAGTTCAACACCACCATCAGGTGAAGCGTAAGCCGAGATTTCGATGTTGTTCAGTTTGTAGTTCTTAGTGTCACCAGCCACAGCTACCACTTGTTTGTGGAATGCTTTCAAGCTGTCAGACTTCAATTCGCTTGCGCGGAGGTTAGCCTGCTGGATCAAGAACATGATCTGAGCTTCTTTAGCCTGCTTGATGATACGCTGGAATGCATCCGGAGCGTAAGCAGCATTAGCAGAGTTTACAGTAGGAAGTTCTGAAGTAGCGATTACACCGTCAGCAATCTTTACAGAAGGGATAGTGTATTCTTTTTTACCTTTCTTAATTTTGAAATCCAGGTAAAGTTCAGATTTAGCCATTTCAGGAACATAGTCGAAAGAGGCTTTCATTGTATAAGTACCACCAGTCTTGTAAGAGATAGTCTGGTCGTTACCTTGTACTTTTTCGCCCTGGAATGTAGCTGGCTGACCTTTAGCTTCGCCACCTTCCCATCTCAAAACCGGAGTAACTTCAACAGTTGCGTTTTTCTTGAAGTATTTTTCCGGGAATTTTCCTGTGATAGTTACAGGTACCTTACCACCAATAGCTTCCAATACTTCAGGGTTGGTAGTGAAGTAGTCAGGAGATAATTCGCCCATCTTGCTACATGAAGAGAAAGCAAGGACTAACAATGCCACTAACGGCAAATACAACTTCTTAATCATGATGTTAAATATTTAGTTTGTATAAATGAATAATTTTATTATTGATTATTTGAGGCAAAGATAAGAAAAACTCTATTACGTGTTAATCATTATCTGTTTTTTTTTGTGGGTCCGTTCGAAAAAAGCTTAAAAAAAGGCATTTCTTTAATTTTTAATTCGATTTCTGGGATGATGTTCCAGAATTTCTTGCCGTAATCGGCTGCGATCAAGGTGGGTGTAGATTTCTGTGGTGCCTATGCTTTCATGTCCTAACATGCACTGTATGGCACGCAGATTGGCTCCTCCTTCCAGCAGATGTGTAGCGAAGGAATGGCGGAAAGTATGGGGGCTGATGGTTTTCTTCACTCCGGTTTGTTCTGCCAGTTCTTTGATGATGTGGAACACCATGATGCGTGAGATGTTTTTTCCGAAGCGGCTGATAAATATAAAATCTTCATATCCAGGTTTTATCAGTCCTTCGTTGCGGTCTGGAAAGTACAGTTCCAGTTCGTGTATGGCACGTGGAGAAATAGGAACCAGACGCTGCTTGCTTCCCTTTCCTTCCACCTTGATAAATTTTTCTTTCAGGTAAAGGTCAGACAGCTTGAGATTACACAATTCAGATACACGTAGGCCGCAACTGTACAGGGTTTCCAAGATAGCCCGGTTGCGCTGTCCTTCTCGTGTGCTTCGGTCAATGCTGCCAATAAGGGTGTCAATCTCTTCTACCGTCAGTATGTCGGGTAAGTGTTTGCCAATTTGTGGTGATTCCAATAATTCTGACGGGTCTTGCTGTATGTAGTCTTCAAGTAAGAGGAAACGGAAAAAGGAACGTATCCCAGACAGAATGCGGGCTTGGGAGCGGGGATGGATTCCGATGTCGCGCAATCCTGCTGAAAAAGTTTCCAGATTTTCCAAAGTGACATCCGCAAAATGAATGTTTTCCAGCTCCAGAAAGGCAAACAGCTTGCCCAAATCCGTAAGGTAGGCCTCCACCGTATTGGTTGAAAGTGACTTTTCAAGTTTCAGGTATTGCTTATACTTTATTATTATGTTTTTTTTATCGGCCTTTTTCATTTCTTTTTTTTATCTTTGTGCCAAATTCTTCTACAAAGTTATTAAAATTCAGCAGAAGTATACAGATGAGAATACAAATAATCAATGGCCCGAACATTAACTTGTTGGGTAAACGGGAGCCTTCCATTTATGGAGCCGAATCTTTTGAAAGTTATCTGGAAAAATTGAAAGAGTGGTATCCATCGGTAGAGTTTGCGTACTACCAGTCGAATGTGGAAGGAGAACTGATTAATAAAATTCATGAAACAGGTTTTTCGTATGATGGCATTGTGCTGAATGCCGGTGCATATACTCACACATCCATAGCCTTGCAGGATGCCATCCGTGCAGTTACGTCTCCAGTCGTGGAGGTACACATTTCCAATGTTCATCGGCGGGAGGAGTTTCGTCACAAGTCAATGATTTCCTGTGCGTGTGTAGGAGTAATCTGCGGATTCGGACTAAATTCTTATCGTCTGGCTGTAGAATCCATTTTATTAGATAACAACAAATTATAATATATTTATTATGATGCTTAAACAAACAAAAATCGTTGCGTCCATCTCGGATTTGCGCTGTGAAGTAGATTTTATCAGAGACCTTTTTAATGCCGGTATGAATGTGGTGCGTATGAATACCGCACATGCCAGTCGTGAAGGTTTTGAAAAGTTGATTAATAATGTGCGTACCGTTTCTAACCGTATCGGTATTCTGATGGATACCAAAGGTCCGGAAGTGCGTACCACGGCTAGTGCAGAAGGCCCGATTGACTTCAAGACAGGTGAAAAAGTTTGCATTGTAGGAAATCCGGAGCAGGAAACTACTCATGAATGTATTGCTGTAACTTATCCGGGGTTTGTGCACGACCTGTCAGTCGGAGCAGATGTGTTGATGGACGACGGTGAACTGGCACTGAAGGTTATTGATAAGAATGAAGATACTTTGTTCTGTGAAGTACGCAATGATGCTACTTTGGGAAGCCGCAAGAGTGTGAATGTGCCGGGTGTACGCATCAACTTGCCTTCTTTGACTGAAAAAGACCGCAACAATATTTTGTACGCGATTGAAAAAGACATCGATTTCATTGCGCATTCATTTGTCCGCAATCGTCAGGATGTACTTGATATTCGTGAAATCCTGGATGCACACCACAGCGACATCAAGATTATCGCTAAGATTGAGAACCAGGAAGGTGTGGATAACATCGATGAGATTCTGGAAGTAGCCGACGGCGTAATGGTAGCTCGTGGTGACCTGGGTATTGAAGTGCCGCAGGAACGTATTCCGGGTATCCAGCGTATCTTGATTAAGAAATGTATCCTGGCTAAGAAACCGGTAATCGTGGCTACTCAGATGCTGCACACCATGATTAATAATCCGCGCCCGACTCGTGCAGAGGTTACTGACATTGCAAATGCCATCTACTATCGTACCGATGCATTGATGCTGAGTGGAGAAACTGCGTATGGTAAATATCCGGTAGAAGCTGTGAAGACTATGGCGAAGATTGCAGCTCAGGCTGAAAAAGACAAGATGGAAGAAAACGATATTCCAATTCCTTTGACTCCGGCAAATACCGATGTAACCAGCTTCCTGGCAAAACAGGCTGTACGTGCTACCAACCTGATGCCTATCCGTGCCATCATTACCGATAGCTTCAGCGGTTTGACTGCACGCAACCTGGCTGCTTTCCGTGGAAAATATCCGGTATTGGCTATCTGTTATAAGGAAAAGACCATGCGTCATCTGGCATTGTCATACGGTGTAGAAGCTATCTATATGCCGGAAAAGGCCAACGGACAGGAATATTATTTCGCTGCATTGCGTAAGCTGATGGACGACGGTGTGCTGTCAGAGAACGAAATGGTGGCTTATCTGAGCGGTGGTAAACAAGGTACTCATACTTCATTCCTCGAAATCAACCAGGTAGGTGATGTATTGAAGAGCGGAGATGACTACGTTTTACCCAACCGTAACCGTTACTTGTAATCATGAAAGAGACTGACGCGCTCGATGAATACATTCTTCAGCATATTGATGAAGAGAACGACTACCTGAAAGCGCTGTACCGGGCGACGCACGTAAAACTGCTGCGTCCCCGTATGGCTTCGGGGCACTTGCAAGGTCGTATGCTGAAGATGTTCGTGCAGATGATACGTCCGAAGCAGGTGCTTGAGATAGGTACCTACAGCGGATACTCCGCACTTTGTCTGGCAGAGGGACTGGAGGAAGGAGCTATGCTCCATACTTTTGAAATCAACGACGAGCAGGAAGATTTCACTCGTCCGTGGCTGGAAAATTCACCCTATGCCGATAAAATCAAGTTTTATATCGGTGATGCCCTTGAAATTGTGCCCGACATGGACATCGTGTTCGACCTGGCATTTGTAGATGGAAACAAGCGTTTCTATGTAGAATATTATGAAATGATTCTGCAAAAGATGCATTCCGGCGGTTATCTCATAGCCGACAATACCTTGTGGGACGGACATGTGCTTGAAGAACCTCATCACACGGACACACAGACCATCGGAATCAAGAAATTCAATGACCTGGTGGCTGCCGATACACGGGTGGAAAAGGTAATCCTGCCCTTGCGTGACGGTCTGACTATCATACGTAAAAAATAAAAAAGGTAATATGGAAACAACCAGACAAAACAAGATTGCCCGCCTCATTCAGAAGGAACTGAGCGAAATCTTTCTTTTGCAGACCAAGTCAATGCCTGGTGTGCTGGTTTCGGTCAGCATTGTCTGCATCAGTCCCGATATGAGTTATGCGCGTGTATATCTGAGCGTCTTCCCTTCAGAGAGAAGTGAAGAAATAGTGAAGAACATCAATGCCAACATGAAGTCAATTCGTTTTGAACTGGGAAACCGCGTACGCCATCAGTTGCGCATCATTCCCGAACTGAAGTTCTTCGTGGACGATTCTCTGGATTATGCAGAGAAAATTGATGAACTGTTGAAAAAATAATGTATCCGATATTTTAGTAAATACTCACAGAAGAACATGGAGCGTTGCTTCCGGCTTCTGTGGGTTTTTATTTTGTACTATATATAAATAAGGTATAACGGTGAACTTTCCTTTTTACATAGCCCGGCGATATTTGTTCTCCAAGAAATCACACAATGCTATCAATGTGATTTCCGGTATATCCGTATGTGGGGTAGCGTTGGCCACATTGGCATTGGTTTGTACGCTTTCCGTGTTCAACGGCTTTCAGGACCTGGTATCCAACTTGTTCACGGCTTTCGATCCGGAACTGAAAATTGTGCCTGCTACCGGGAAAGTGTTCGACGGCCAGGATAAAGCTATTGCAGCCATCCGGAAAATGCCTGAAGTAGCCTTGGTGTCCGAGTCGTTGGAAGACAATGCATTGGTGCAGTATCAGGGGCGTCAGGCCATGGCTGTCATAAAAGGAGTAGAAGACAGTTTTGAAGAGCTGACACCAATTGATACCATTCTTTTCGGGCGAGGAGAGTTGCTGCTGCATGATGAGGTGGTAGATTATGCTATTCCCGGTGTACAGTTATTAGCTACTTTGGGTACCGGCATTCGTTTTCTTGACCCGTTAGAAGTGTATGCTCCCAAGCGAGGGGCTAAGGTGAACATGGCCAATCCGGCATCTTCCTTTACAGGAGGAAACCTGTTCTCGTCCGGACTGGTGTTTGCCGTGAATCAGGAGAAATACGATGGCTCCTATATCCTTACTTCTTTGAAATTTGCCCGACAACTGTTTCAATACACCACCGAAGTCAGTGCCATTAACCTGAAAATGAAGGAAGGCACCGATATAGATGCTTTTAAGCGTAAACTGGAAAAACATTTGGGCGAACGTTTTCGTGTGCTCGACCGTTACGAACAGCAGGCCGACACGTTCCGCATCATGAAGATAGAGAAATTCATATCCTATCTATTCTTGACCTTCATCCTGATGATAGCCTGCTTTAATGTTATCGGTTCCCTGTCCATGCTCATTATTGATAAGCGTGACGATGTGGTGACACTTCGTAACTTAGGAGCCAACGACCGGCAGATTGTGCGTATCTTCCTTTTCGAAGGGCGTCTGATTTCATTTATCGGAGCCGTGTCGGGTATTGTGTTAGGTGTGCTGCTTTGCTGGTTGCAACAGACTTTCGGACTGATTTCCTTAGGAGCAGCGGGCAGCTTTATTGTCGATGCTTATCCCGTCAGTGTACACTGGGAAGACGTGGCGCTCATTTTCTTTACCGTACTGGCTGTAGGTTTTCTGTCTGTATGGTATCCGGTGCGTTATCTGAGTCGTCGGTTGCTGTCGAAATAGTCTCCTTATCTAAAAAATGGGGCGCTTATTAGGGACTATTGGTATTCGAATTTCTTTTTTGAATAGCTCCCGAGTATGCTAATTCCCAAACCGTGAGGTATCTACTTCCTTCACTTCTTTTTTCTTGTAGCCACCAAAACGGTAACTGAATGAAAGGGTAATGCTCTGCATGTAGCTTTTGGTATTCATGTCGAGATGTTGCGTCCCGTTCCGGACTTCTGTTTTGGGATTCATTGTATTGAATAGGTCACGTCCTTTCAGTTGAAGCATAGCTTTGTCTTTGGCAAAGGTATAGCGCAAGACTGCATCTACGAAGGCCACTGGCTGAATGTCGTAACTGCCTTGTATGGATCTTGTTTGTCCGAAAGCGGTAACCTCCATTTTCAGGTTGGGCTGGCGACATAGTTGGAAGGTATGTGTCCAGTGTCCTACGCCGACCCATTGCTTCTGATTGAAAGGTGCATCGTAATATACACTGGCTTTGTCGTGTTTCAAGGTAGCCTGCAGGGTGAGACGGCTGTCCCACCAGCTTCCTGCCTTGAAAGGGAGAATGGCGGTGAAAGAAAGGTCCTGAGCGTAATCCCAGTTCTGCCAGTTGTAGATGGCTTTCAGACGGTCGGAATCCAGGTAGACGGTCTGCATGAAGTAGTCGGGTGTATAGCTGTAACTTGCCTGAAAAATGTATTTGCTTTTCAGAATGTAGGTCAGGTCGATGTTGTAATCGGTGTAGGGACGAAGGAACGGATTGCCCAGACTTTCGTTGTAACCGTTCAGGTAGCTGGTGGCGCCACTCAGTGTCCAGTAATCGGGATAAGTCTTGTCGGAGCTGAAAGACAACTGGAGAATGTGCGAGGCAGACGGCATGTAGTTCAACTGGAGAGTGGGGTAGACAGCCCATTTCCGGTAATCCTGCATCTGGTAGTATTCCAATGTGGCAGAGGTACTCAGGGTCCATTGGGAGTTGAACGCCTTGTCGAATCCGGCGTAGACGTTATAGGTGTATTCACGGATACGGCTGTGCAGGTTGTTGCCTTGCATTTCCGGCAAATCATAGTTTTGGGTGTTCCAGTTGTTGACGTAGGTAAAAGAAGTCCCGTAGTTCAGGGTCCAGTTTTGTGGCAGTGTGTGATGCTGGTCGGCATAGATTTTCCAGCGGTCAATATGCTGGTCGGAACAACTTATGAAGCGGGTTTCTACCTCTTCCGGACTACGGTCGAAAAAGTTTTGCGTATCGGTCGAGGTAAAATATGTGTAGTCGGCTCCTGCCTGAAATCCGAATCCGGAGGTATAATACAATGCGGCATTGTGCATTTGGTGGTGAGCCTGGGAATGATTGAATGATTCGGAAATATTCCCGTTGGAATGGCTGTCGCCGGTTTTGTCTGGACTGAACTGGGTGGTATAGGACAAGTTCAGCGAGTTGTCTTTATCAAAATTATACGTCCCTCCGGTGCGCAGGGGGTGCGTCAGGCTACGTCCTTCATTGTCCGTCACCTGATTTACGTCATATATCTGTTCCTTCACCGTATGACGGGCGATGAAATCAATGTAGCCACGAGTATAGTTGCTCTGAAGGTTGTACATGAAATCGAGGTCAATTTTAGGAGAAGTATAGGCCAGTGTGACGCCTCCGTTGCCTCCTGCTTCCTTTTGCTGTTTATATTCACCGTTGACTTCTCCTTGCAAGCCTCCTTCGCCGGGTTTATATCCTTTCAGTACAAGGTTGATAGCCGCACCACGCACGTGGTATTGCGGAGGAGCGCTGTACATCACTTCCGCTTTTTCCACGCGCGAAGCCGGCATACCCTTTAAGAGAGTGATGAGTTGTTCGTAGGTCATGGAAGAGGGACGTCCGTTCAGCAGCAAACTGACTCCGCCTGCTCCGGCCAGTGTCAGTATATCGTTCTGTTCGATAACACCCGGAAGCTGTTTGAGGGCTTCGTACGCGTTGGTGACCAGCCGTTGGGAGGTCAGCTGCGGCATGTCATAGGTAAGTCGGCTGCCTTCTACGGTGACCAGCGGGCGTTCGCCTTGTACCACGACTTCCTGAAGGGCGTAGTCTTTCGGTTGCAGGGTAAACGTACCGGCATCAGTCCCTGTGCCTTCTTTCTCCTGCGGTTCATACAGCAGATGTTGGAACAGCAGACGATAGTGTGTCGGCTGGTGATTCAGCAGGAAAGTACCGTCAGCATTTGTAATGGTAGCTTCTACAAATATGGAATCGGGTGTCTGGAGCACGACCGTGGCCCCGTCAATAGGCTGACGGGAAGGGTCGGTAACTTTGCCTGTGATAGTTTGTGCGGTGGCTGTTCCGAGCATCGTACCGAGCAGTAACAAGATGCTTACTAAAAAATACTTTTTCATATCGTTCGTGTCTTTATCTTTCATTATCTTTGACACTGCAAAACTAAAAAGCCCGTTTCGCTTTTTGGGTTAAGGCAAGGTTAACGCTACGTTAACGTCTTTCGTTTACGTGAAGAATATACGCTTATGAAGATGAAACACATTCGCTGGATTGCGGTAGTGGGACTGATTGCGATTGTCGAACTGCAGTATGTCTGGCTGGTCAACACTTACAAACTGACACGTGAAAACGTCATGCGGCAGAGCCATGAGCTTTTTAAGGATGCAGCACTTAAGGAGGCTTTTGATCGGATGGACCTTTGGAAAGAGTTGCATGGGAAGAAGGATTCCACGTACACGTATCGATTTGACCTGAATGAGGACGTGGAGGATGACGAAACTCAGACTCCAACTCCGGAAACACGTCAGTTTATTGAATCGGCTGTATTTATTGCCATACAGGAAGGGGTATCGAATACGTTCAAGATGGATGTGTCCTTGCATAATCTGGATTCTATTTATGCTCACATGCTGGATTCGGTCGGTATCCCGGCCAAGGTGTCGACTTGTGTGACGGATTCGTTAGGTAATGTGTTGCGGGCATCCTCTCCACAAGCAAAACTGGAAGGACAAAAATACTTAAGAACAAGGCTGGTACCTATAAATAAGGCATATACCCGCTATCTGCAAGGGGTGATTCTGAATCCTTACTGGGTGATTTTCCAGCGTATGACCCTCTTGCTGATTGCTACGGTGCTGATTATGGTACTGGTCATTATCTGTATTGTGTATCAGATTCGTGTCATTATCCGGCAGGACAAGATAGCTAAGGTGAGAGAGGACTTTTCGTATGCCATGATTCACGACATGAAGACTCCATTGAGCTCCATCCTGATGGGGACGGAGATTCTGGAAAGCGGACGTTTGGACGGACAGCCGGAAAAGAAGGAACGGTATTTCCGGATTGTGAAAGAGGAAGGAGAGCATCTGCTGGCGTTGACCAACAAGGTACTGACGCTTTCCAAACTGGAGAATCATGCATTGAAATTGCAACAGACGGATTGTCTGCTACGCCCGATTCTGGAGGATTTGGCGGAGAAGTATAAGGCAAAAACTGCTAAGCAGGTTGCGTTTGTATGGAACTTGCAGGAAGAAGTGGTTTGGGCAGACGAAGAATTTCTGAGGGAAGCGCTCAGTAATTTGATAGACAATGCATTGAAATATTCGGGTGAAGCCGTGGAAATTACATTTCTTTCGGAACGGAAAGCGGATGGAACAGTCTGTGTGACGGTAGCCGACAATGGTTTCGGTATTCCGTTGAAAGACCAGCGGAAGATTTTTGAGAAATACGAACGGGCGGCAGCCAGTGAACGCAGTCGTTCCGGTGGAGCATCTGGTTTCGGACTGGGACTGAATTATGTGTTTCGGATTATGGAAGCGCACGGCGGACGGGTCACGCTGGAAAGCATGGAGGGGGAATACAGCCGGTTTACCTTGGCTTTTCCTCCGGAGAGTGCCCTGGAGAATAAAAAAGAGGAACGATGAAATGGAAGAGATAATCAAATTGTTGTTGGTGGAAGATGACGCGAATCTGTGTTATATCATTCAGGGTGGTCTGGAGGATATGATTGGAGGGTATAAGGTGCTGACGGCATCCAATGGCGAGGAAGGACTGGCCGTTTGGAAGGCACAGCAGCCGGATGTCATCGTAGCCGACATTGAGATGCCGGTAATGGACGGATATGAGATGGTACGGCGTATCCGGGAGCAGGATGAGCATGTGCCCATCTTGTTTACTTCCGGGCGTGTGTCACCGAAAGATGTGGTGAAAGGTTATGAACTGGGTGTGAATAACTATGTCAAAAAGCCATTTCTGGCCGAGGAACTGCATGCGCATATCACGGCATTGCTGAAACTGACGCGAGGGATGTCGGCGCAGAAAGAAGTCCGGGAGGTACCCATCGGGAAACAGTTCTCCTTTGATACGGTGCGTGGCGTATGGAAGCAGAAAGGGGGAGAAGAACGGATGCTGACGGCGCGGGAAGCTGATTTGCTTCGTATGTTGTGTGAGCACAAGGGACAGATTGTGCGGCGGGAAGTCATCTTGTCGCGTCTATGGAATACGGAGGAAGATTATTTTGCTTCGCGCAGTTTGGATGTGTTTGTGTCTCGCTTGCGCAAACTGTTAGCGGCCGATGATACGGTGGAACTGAAGACTGTGAAGGGAGTGGGTTTGATGTTGGAAGAAGTTTAGAAAGACAATTAGATATGAGAAAGATTGATTCGGTTATATCTTTAATATGTTCTTTATCAAAGGCTGAAAAAAAACATTTTTGTCAGCAAGTAATGAAAGAACATAATAAGAAGGATTATTTGATTATTTATGATATTATTGTGAAGAATAAGTTTCCAGATGGAGATCAAGTGAAAGATGAATTTCATATATATAGACCGAATGCTTCTTTTGAAATATCTGTTCAGTATTTGTATGAGAAATTATTAGATAGTCTTATATTGCTTCGTCGTCATAAAGATATTTACTATGATTTATTTAGTAGTTTGTGTAAGGCGCGTATGCTTTATGAGCGTTCATTATTTGAGGAATGTTTTGATGTATTGTCAGATGTAATTAAGCAAGCTGAATATTATGAAATAAATGAGATTTTAATTATTGCAGTTAAAATAGAACTGGAGTATTTATTGCATTTGAACTTTTTGGGGATAACAGAGAGGGAATTGTTTCATAGACATTTTATTCAAAATGAGTCTTTAAAAAAGATTAGGAAAATTGTAGAACAATCTTCTTTACATAATTTATTGAAATATCGTTTGATGCATTGGGGAGCAATACGTACTGCTAAGCAGAAGCAAGATTTGAATGATTTAGTTGTTAGCGAACTTTATCTTACTGCCTCTTCTGATTTGGAGGGCAATTTTGAATTGATTCGAAATCATAAACTTTTCCAGGCTAATTATTTGATGGAAACAGGAGATTATAAAGCTGCTTTAAATACTTACAAAGAGTTAAATTTATTATTTGAACAGAATCAACGTTTTTGGTCGACTCCTCCGGTCTATTATTTAGCAGTATTGGAAGGAGTGTTAAGCAATTTACGTTCAATAAGAGCATATAATGATATGCCTTATTTTTTAGATAAGTTAGAGAAAATCATAAAAGAATCTTCAGCATTAGAATTTAAGATAAATGCGACATGTTTACTTTTTCAATACAAGCTTTTCCCATATTTAGATAAAGGTAATTTTGTGGAATGTAAAAGGATAATGGAAGATTATCAGTCTTCTCTTTTTGAGAAGATGGTATGGTTAACTCCAATTCGTAAAAGTGAATTGTTACTTTATTCAACGTTGGTTCATATTGGGAACCAGGAATATAAGTTGGCTAAGAAAATTATAGGGAATTCTGTCGTAGATCATAATATCAAGTATTTACCTTTAATGAGGACAATTCGTTTGGTCCGTCTTATTGCTTATTATGAGTTGGAGGAATTTGAATTAATACAATATGAAGTAAACTCCATACTTCGAGGACTTATCTCATCTCGTTCCATACAAGCATTTAAAACAGAACGGGTAATATTACGTTTTTTAAATAAAAGAAATCTTCCCATTTTGCGTAGAGATAGAGAAAAATTTTGGGATAAGTTACGTATAGAAGTTTACGAACTATACAATGATAAATATGAACGTCAGCTTTTACGACTCTTTGATTTTGTAGCTTGGATAGAATCTAAAGTTCTGAAAAGTGATTTATCTATAGTGTTAGAGCGTCATGTAAAGGATAGGATAAGCTTTTAAAAATACTTCTGATTTATATCGTTTGAAATTATAATAATATTATTGATAGACAGTGTTGATATTGCTTTTAGGAGGCTTTATTTGACACTGTCTTCTTTTTGTAATTATATTTATTCGATATAAGTGCAATTCTTTGTATCTCTATTCTTTTTTTCTTTGTATATCTTAATTAAAAATATTATGGAAATATCGTTAGGGCATAAATCTAAAATTGTGGTAATCGGTAGTTGTAATACCGATATGGTCGTGAAGGCTAACCGATTACCAATTCCGGGAGAAACTATTTTGGGGGGGACTTTTTATATGAATCCAGGTGGAAAAGGAGCTAACCAAGCAATTTCAGCTTCGAGATTAGGAGCTGAAGTGACTTTTATATCTAAAATTGGTTATGATTTATTTGGACTTCAGGCTTTGGAGATATATAAATCAGAAAAGATAAATACAGATTTTATTTTTACAGATTCTAAAAGTCCTTCAGGTGTGGCTCTTATTTCGGTGGATTCATTTGGAGAAAATAGCATTATTGTTGCTCCAGGGGCAAATCGTTCTTTATCGACTGAAGATATCAGTAAAGCTGTAAGTAAGATTGTAGAAGCTGATATAATTCTTATTCAATTGGAAATTCCTATGGAAGCTGTTGAGTACGCAGTTGAGTTAGCTAATCGTTATGGGAAGAAGATTATTTTGAACCCAGCTCCTGCCTCTGGATTAAGTGATTCATTTTTAAGCAATATTCATGCTATTCTTCCAAATAGAATTGAAGCAGAAATGTTATCAGGGGTAAAGGTTACTGATATAGAAAGTGCTCATCGTGCTGCACAGATCATTGGTGAAAGGGGAATAGAAAATGTTGTAATCACATTAGGGAAAGAAGGAGCATATGTTAAAGAAGGAGAAATGTATACGTTGCTTCCAGCTAAAGAAGTGGAAGCAATAGATACAACTGGTGCAGGAGATGTGTTTTGTGGTGCTTTTAGTGTTTATTTGTCAGAAGGACATTCTTTAACAGATGCAGTGAAGTTCGCTAATATTGCAGCCTCATTAGCTGTAACTCGCATAGGTGCTCAAAGTGCTATTCCATATAGAAGTGAAATTAATATATAATCTTAATAAATGATATTATGAAAATTGTAGTTGTTGGGAGTTCTAATATTGATATGGTCGCTCGAGTCGGTCATTTGCCATTGCCTGGTGAGACTGTTGGAAAAGCTAGTTTTCTCCAGGCTTATGGCGGAAAGGGAGCAAATCAGGCTGTAGCTGCAGCTCGTCTTGGGGGGGAGGTTACGTTTGTAACAGCTTTAGGCAATGATATGTATGCAGAAATGCTAAAAGAGTATTATATTAAGGAGGGAATTGTTACGGATAGGATTGTGATTGATAAGCAAAAGCCTACTGGTGTTGCACTGATATTAGTCGCAGATAATGCAGAGAACTGCATTGCAGTTGCTCCAGGGGCAAATAGCTCACTTTTGATGGCATCTCTGAAAAATATTGATGTGCTTTTGGAGGAAGCAGATGTGTTATTGCTACAGGCCGAGATTCCTTATGAAACGATTAAGCAGGTAGCTTTAATAGCTCATAAAAAGGGGGTTAAAGTTATTTTTAATCCAGCTCCAGCTTGTATTATAGATTCTGAATTGATGAGGATTGTTGATTTATTGGTTGTAAATGAAAATGAGGCAGAATATATCAGTAATTCTTCATTGAATGATGAAACAATAGAGTGTGTGGCTAGTAAGTTATTTAATGCTGGAGCTAAAGAAGTTATTATTACATTAGGAAGCAAGGGGGCTTATGTCAAAACAAGTTTGGAGTCGTATTTCGTTCCTAGTTTTTCTGTTAATGCTGTTGATACTACTGCTGCAGGTGATGTTTTTTGTGGTGCCCTTGCTGTTGCATATGTGCATGGACAGTTAAATCAAGATGTTCTGCGTTTCGCTAGTGCTGCTTCTGCTATAGCGGTTACTCGTATGGGAGCACAGCCGTCTATTCCAACATTAAACGAAGTAGAGGAGTTTATAAAAAAGAGTTTAACAAAATAAATGTATATCTATGAAAAAAAGTCTTTTTATTTTAATGCTGATGTGTTTATATCTAAATACATCGATGGCTCAGAACTTGGTTTCTGGAACTGTTATTGATATTAATCAAAATCCATTGCCAGGAGTTACAGTTGTATGTAAGGAAACTTCTCAGGGAACAATTACTGATGTCGATGGAAAGTATACAATTAGAATAGGAGAAAATCATACATTGGTTTTTTCGTTAGTTGGAATGAAAACCGAAAATGTTCCAGTTGGTGGAAAGAGTACTGTAAATGTGACTATGTATGAATCGGCTATAGAGTTAGATGAGGTTGTAGCCATTGGTTATGGTACAGCCAAAAAAAGTGATTTAACAAGTTCTATAGTGTCAATAAAACCAGATGAATTGAGTAATGTTAAAGTTGGTTCGGCAGCAGACGCTTTGCAAGGTCTTGCTACAGGTGTATTAATATCTAAGGGCTCATTTAAACCAGGGGGATCATCTAATATTATTATTCGTGGAAATGGTTCGTTTGGAAATGGAGGTGCAAGTAATACACCTTTGTATATTATAGATGGTGTAATGTCTAATGCAGGATTGGATGTTATTGCTCCATCTGATATTGAGTCTATAGAAGTATTAAAAGATGCTGCTTCTACTGCAATATATGGTTCTAGAGCATCAAATGGAATCATTCTTGTCACGACTAAAAAAGGAAAAAGTGGCAAGGCAAAAATCACTTTTAATACAAATTGGGGAGTACAACAATTTATAAATAAGCAAGATGTTCTTAATGCCGCTCAGTTTAAAGAGGTTTTAGATAAGGCAACTGATAATACATATCTTTGGGATAAAGAAGAATTGCGTATGTTTGAGACAGGAGGGTCTACAGATTGGCAAGATTTAATAACACAATCAGGATTTTATCAAAATTATAATTTAGGTATATCTGGAGGTACAGATAAAAACACCTATTATTTGGGGTTAGATTGGGTTGATCAAGAAGGAATTATAAAAAATACAGGCTATCAAAAAGGGAGCCTTAGATTCAACTTGGATTCTAAACTTAATAAATGGTTGACTATGGGAGTAAAGTTTAATGTGATTAGATCGTCTACAAATTCTAGTAATACAGATGGAGTAGCCGGGATGAATAGTTTAGATCAAGGGACTGTTGGAAGTGCCGTTGCATCTAAACCGACAGCTCCAGTATTTAATGAAGATGGAACTTATTATGATAATCTTTTACTTCGTCCAAATCCTCTTGCTGCAGTGACGTATTTTAAAAATAATTTGTATTAATGCATCTGTGAGTTTGGAAGCGGAGCTAATAAAGAATCTTAAGTTGAGAACAGAAAATGGTGGAGAATTTATTAATAATCAGAGTAACGTTTTTCAAGATTCACGTATGACTGGAATATATAAGAATACTAATATTTCAGACCGCGAGAATGGTGAGCAGTTTTATATGCAAACAGAAAATACTCTTACTTATAATTTGAATAAAGGTATTCATCGATTGACAGCAGTGGGTGGATTCTCTGCTTCTGTTTTTAATTGGACTAAAGTAACAACTCAAGTTTTAAATGCATCTAATATTACTCAAAATGATAATTTAGGAACCGGGACTCCTAAGTTTGTGAATTCAGATAGGGTGAAATCCACTTTAGCTTCTTTCTTTGTTCGTGCGAATTATTCTCTTCTGGATAAGTATTTGCTGACTGTAACTTTGAGAGCAGATGGTTCTTCTCGTTTTGCTAAAGGGAATAAATGGGGATATTTCCCGTCTGGAGGATTCGCATGGAGAATTAATCAAGAGGATTTTCTAAAAGATGTAGATTTCCTTGATAATTTAAAGTTGCGTACAAGTTATGGTATTGTCGGGAATCAGGAAATTGGTTCATATCAATCAATGGCGCAAGTTGATGCTGCTAGTAGTCGGTACACAGATTATGTATTTGGAGGAGATTTGGCGACGGGATCTAGAACCTCCATATTAGCACAGCCGGATTTAACGTGGGAGAAATCTCGCCAGTTTGATCTTGGACTTGATTTTGCATTTTTTAATAATAGACTGTCTGGTTCTATTGATACCTATGATAAATATACATATGATTTGTTATATAATGTACCTTTACCTCTTGAATCTGGTTATAGGACAGCATTAGTCAATGTTGGAGCTATGAGAAATAAAGGCTTTGAATTTACTTTAAATACAGTGAACTTTAATACAAAGAATTTTGTTTGGCAGACAAGCTTTACCTATTCTTTTAATGATAATGAAATAGAGAAGCTTTACAATGGGTTAAATCGTGTTGGTGATTATTTTGTTGGGAAATCAATAAATGTAATTTATACTAAACGGTTTGGAGGTATATGGCAATCCGATGAGGCTGAGGTAGCTAAAGTATACAATGCAGAGCCAGGTGATTATAAAATCATCGATGCAAATAGAAATAATATTATAGATGATGATGACCGTGATTTTGTAGGGCAGACAGTACCTCAGTATTTTGGTAGTTTCTCAAATACATTTAAATTGTATGGATTCGATTTCACAGTTTTTCTAACATTTGCGGGAGGACATAAGATATATAATCCTTTTGCGTATCTTGATTCTTATTCTCCAAGTGCTAATATGAGTCTTGATTATTATAATAATTATTGGACTGTGGATCGGCCAAGTAATAAATATCCTCGCTTAGGAAGTACAAATTCTCAGTTGTATGAAACAGATGGAGTCTATCAAAAAGGAGATTATATTAGGGTTAAAAATGTAGAGCTAGGATATACATTTCCACATAGTATTAATAAAAAGTTATTTGTAAATAACATTAGAATATATGCTTCAGTACAGAATTTATTAACTTTCACTGATTATACGGGATTTGACGTGGAGACTAATAATGCTAATCCTTATCCGGCTTGTCGTGTTTTTATGGGAGGTCTTTCTATTAATTTTTAAATTTAATATTATATGAAAAAGATTTTATTTATATCTATGTCTATATTGGCTCTAACCTTATCTGGTTGTGCTGATTTTTTAGAAGAAGAAACATTTAGCCAGTTGACACCTGAAAATGCATATTTGACAAAAGAAGGAGCAGATAAAGCAATGAATGGTGCATATGCAATGTTGCAAGATGGGTTTGATTATAAATTTTCAATAGGTTTGGGTATTCTTGGAACAGATGAAGCTACATCTTACAATGATACTTATGGGGATCATGAAGTATTGTTAGATAGTTATACTTATTCCTCAGAGTATGATATTTTTGAAGCTGTGTATTTAGACCTTTTTGAAGGAGTTAAACGATGTAATGTAATTATTGACTTATTACCTGTTGATGTTGAAGATCGTGAATTGTTTGTTGCGCAGGCAAAATTCTTGCGTGGGGTGTATTATTTTGAATTGGTAAATCTTTTTGGCGGTGTCCCATTGTGGTTATTAGCTTCAGCTGATAAAGATAATTTGAAGAAACCTCGTGCAACGGTTGATGAAATTTATTTACAGATAGAAAAAGATTTATTGGAGTCTGAGAAAGTTTTACCTGCAGTCAATGTATGGGAAGAAGGACGGGCTACTAAATTTGCAGCTCAGGCAATGCTTGCTCGGATGTATTTGCAACAATTAAATTACGAACAAGCTTTAAAATATTGTAATTTGGTCATTGGTGATGGGAATAATTTCCATTTATATGATGATTATGCAGATATTTATGATCCCGCTAATAAGAATGCCGGATATGAGAATATATTTGAGATACAACATAGAGCAAGTTTGAAATCTGAGGATGAAGGCTCTACTTCTACAGACTTTTTCCTTCCTATTGAACTTCAGGGTACTATATATACTGGTTGGGCAATGTATGGACCGACTGATTATTTGTATAATAGCTATGAACCTAATGATAAAAGAAAAAGTATTACTTATATTACAACAGGAGTGAATGCTGCAGGCCAGACTGTTACTTTTAAGCCACATTGTTTTAAATATTACAATCGAACTGCTGGATTTCCCGTTAATGATGGTGAACAGAATTTCCCATTGATTAGATATGCAGATGTTCTATTAATGAAGGCAGAAGCTATTAATGGTTTACAGACAGAAACAGGGCAACAAACAGTTGAAAAGTTTCGATGTTTGAATGATGTTCGAAAAAGGGCAGGGCTGGAACCTATTGAGAATATTGGAACAAATTCAACAAAACAGGGATTTTTGGAAACTTTGTTAGAAGAAAGATTGCATGAATTGTGTTTTGAAAAAAGTCGTAGAAAAGATTTAATAAGGAACAATAAATTGCAAACTTATGTATTAGTTCGGAAGCCTAATAGGCCTGTGCCAGATAAAGCAAAAGAATATTATCCATTGCCATTGGCTGCATTAGATGCAAATTCTCTGTTGGAACAATTAGCAGGATATTAATAGATTAAAAATTGGAGTATTATGAAAAAAAGAAGTTTTATTAAGATATTTCTGTTGGGCTTAATATTGTTGTGCTCTTCATGTGAGGATTATGATTATAAAAAAATGATTGGAGCTCCTCAAATTGCATTTTCTACTAATGATACAGAGTTCTCGTTACAGTCAGGTAGCATATTGTCATTAAAAGCTATTGTAATTGACGGAGAAAATGTAAAGCATGAATGGAAATATAATGGTGAATTATGTGCTGAATCTGCTGATTTAGAATATGAGGTTACTGATGTTGGAACATTTAAATTGGAATATATTGCAACAGATATAAATGGTTCTACCTCTAAATTGTTTACAGTAAATGTGAAGCCTAGTGATATTGAAGGTGTCGTTTTTTCAACAGATAAAAGTGAGTTTACAAAGAGTGTAGGAGAATCACTTCGTATATCAGTTACGGTAAAAGGTTCTGAAGCGGTAAAACATGAATGGAAGGTGAATGGCGAATTTTATTCTAATAGCTCAGAATTTGATTATCCAATAATAAAAAGTGGAGATTATGAGATTGCTTATACGATAACAAGAAAAAATCAAGAATTAAAGAAAAATTTCCAGTTAAAGGCAATAGCTAGTGAGCATAGTGAAAATTGGTTTGCTTGGCAAGACTTACAACAATATGTGATATGTTTAAAAGATGATGAAACAAAGGTGGTTACTCATCATAATGGTGATTCGAAGTTTGTAATCGAGCCTTATAATGGAAGTGATAATCAGAAATTTATGAAAGGAGGATATTTTGGATATAGTGAAGGGGATACTCATTTGGAGTATACAAATATATATAACGTAGGAACAGGTATGACGATTAATGAAAAAGGGAATGTGGTAAGTGCAGATGTCTCTTCTCCTGGAAGTTGTGCTGTTGATGGATGGAGAGGGTGGTATTTTATAATTAATGAATTAGGGCATGCTCGAATGGTTCATTTTTTGGAAACGTGGGATTACGAGGCAACTTATACCGTTGCTATAAAAGGATGTATATTGACTGTCTCTGATGATAAACGTAGTGTTGTTCCTGTTTTTTATGATAGATGTAAAGTCGATGGCATAAGAGATCATACAGATTATGATGCTCTTGAAGGGCAATATTATGATTTTAAATTAAAGGCTGTAGAAGATATGTAATGGAGTTATAAATGTTCTAAAGATTTGAGTTATGAAAATAAAATTATTGTCACTATATTGTTTGTTCGCTTTTTTTAGCTGTTCTTCAAGTAATGATAATCCTATAGAGGGAGGAAATAATGATGAGCTTCTGAATGTTAAAGTTGATGGAGATAACGTAATAGTTGAACCTTTATTGTATGATGGTGCATTTAGAAATCCAATGATGGGTTGGCGTGATGTTTTTTCAGTCGGTTTAGATCCAATCCCATCGAATTATCCGCTTCCATATGGATCTATTTATAAGGAATACATACCCTGGGATCGTATAGAAAGTGTGAAAACAGATGGGGTAGATAAGATTGTATCTTATAGTAATCATCGTTGGAAGGGAATAGAAAAACAAAATATAAAGGTAATTCCAAGAGTGTATATTCATTGGATGGGAACTCCTGCAGTTACAGATCCTGATAGATTAGATGGTATTCGTTTTCCTGCGGATATTCCTTATGAACAAGAAGTAGGTACTCCATATCCTATGATTGGAGGTTATTTTGATCCGACTTTTCAGGATCGGGTAAAAGCTTTAGTGAAGAAAATGGGAGAAGCTTGGGATAATGACCCTCGTGTTGCTTATGTGGAGATGGGGATTATTGGTCAATGGGGAGAGCAACACTCCCCCATGATTAGTACTTATTGGAAACCTCATGATGCTGCGGAGCATGTTGCAAATAAAACATGGATTCCTGGAATAGAAAAAACATTGGGAGATGCTTTTACAGAAGCCTTCAAACATAAAAAAGTAATGGTTCGTTATGCCTATGATTTTAAGGATTATGAGTTTGGATATTATTGGGATTCATGGGGAATTGCTGAAGAAGATGTCAGAGGATATGGCGAAATGATGAAAATTAAAGGGCGTTGGAAAAAGCAACCAATAGGTGGAGAAATTTGTTGGAATTGGGGGGATTTTACTCGCTATCATAGTTTGACGGAGATTTTAGCTAATGATGAAACTCGTAATAAAATAATTAAACAGATTAGAGACTTACATTGTAATCATTTAGGATATTTCTCATATGCACGGCCTGAGGTCGATTTTAGTCAGGATGCATTACAAAAGAATGCTCAGCTGATACAAAATGCTTTGGGATACCGTTATATATTGAATGAATTTACCTATACTCGTAGAATAGATTATGGGAAAACCTTTAATATTTCTTTTAAAGTAACAAATGAAGGATCTTCTCCATTTTACTATGATTGGCCTATTGAGATTATGTTATTGGATAAAGAAACAAAATCAAAAGTTTGGAGCTGCATCTTGGATGATGTGAATATTACTCAATGGCTTCCTGGTGACGAGTGGGATGAAAATTCTGGGAAGTATAAAATTCGTCCTCAATGCAATGTAGTGAAGCAAAGTTTGACGTTGGATAAACAGCTTACCCCTGGTCAATATATAATTGCTATAGCGATATTAGACCCTGCTGGCATGGTTCCTTCCTTACGTTTTGCAACTAAAAATTACTTTGCGGGAGGAATACATCCAATTGGTTATGTTGGGGTCAATCAAGACGTTTCGGTTTATGGAATATCTCCATCAATATTTGATAATATCTATACGGATTTAACGTTGCATTATGTTGTTGATTAAATATATATTATGAAAAAGTCTCTTATATTTATACTTATAAGTTTGTTATTGTCAAGTCTTGTGTCATGTGAAAAAGGTAGAACGATACCCTCGTTACCTAATAAATTAGGTGTGATATTTGATACGGATTTAGGGAACGATATTGATGATGTATTAGCTCTTCAGATGATTCTAAACTATGCAAAGCAAGATAAATTTGATTTACTAGGGATTACTATTAGTAAAGATTATCCTAGAGTTATTGAGTATATAGATGGGTATGTGCGCTTAAACGGTTTTGATAGCCTATCATTAGGGTACGCTTATAATGGATCTGATTTAGATATAAACCGGGAGTGCGGAAGGTATGTCTGTAGAACTTTAGATACACTGATTAATGGTATTCCAATTTTGCCGGTTAAACTATCTGTGAAAGATTCTATTCCGGAGGGTTATAAAATGATGAGGAAAGAGTTGGCTTCTAGAGCCGATTCTTCGGTTGTGATTATAACTGTGGGCTTTGCTACTAATATTTCGCGTCTTTTAGATTCTTCCCCAGATGAATATAGCCCTTTGAATGGTCTAGAATTAGTTAAAAAGAAAGTAAAATTACTATCTATAATGAGTGGAACATACAATGATGATACCTTTAATAACCCTGAGTGGAATGTCTTGCAGGATATAAAAGCAGCAAAGAATATATATGAAAAATGGCCAACAAAAATAATTGCTAGTGGATCTGAGGTTGGGGTTAGAATTCTTTATCCACATGAAAGTATTTTAACAGACTTTCCTAATAAAGATAATTATCCATTGTGTGTCTCATATAAATTATATGCACAAATGCCTTATGATCGCCCATGCTGGGATTTGACTTCTGTACTTTATGCAATAGAACCCAATGATAGTCATTTGGGGATATCTCCAAATGGTAATATAAAGATAGATGAACAAGGCTATAGTAGATTTACTCCATCTTTAAATGGGAAACATTATTTCCTTACAGTAGATGAAGATAGTATATCTGCAGTAGTTAATAAATTAGTGAATGTTACAACAAATATTGTGGGTTCCCATTAAATGTAGATTTCTTAATTATGTTTATAGTTGATAGTTATATATTGGCAGTAATTTTTTGCCTAATTACCATGATTTGTTGGGGATCATGGGGTAATACTCAAAAATTGACGAGTAAAAGCT
This sequence comes from uncultured Bacteroides sp., assembly GCA_945965395.1. Classification (GTDB taxonomy): domain Bacteria; phylum Bacteroidota; class Bacteroidia; order Bacteroidales; family Bacteroidaceae; genus Phocaeicola. The sequence goes on along the minus strand of CAMFND010000161.1, from coordinate 5,312 downwards.
GGAGATATGAGTTGTATTATTGGGACTATACTATTGGAATATTATTGTTTGCATTTATTCTTGTGTTTACATTAGGTAGTTGGGGAAGTAATGGCAGAAGTTTTTTGGAGGATATAACTCAAGTGCATTCTAATAATATTATCAGTGCTTTAATTGGAGGTGTTATTTTTAATGCCTCCAATATATTACTTTCGGCTTCTGTGTCTATCGCAGGTATGTCTGTGGCTTTTCCATTAGGTGTAGGTCTTGCCCTTGTATTAGGTGTTTTTATAAATTATTTTACTCATCCGAAGGGTGATCCAATTTGGTTGTTTACAGGAGTAGTATTAATTGTGATTGCTATTATATGTAATGGAATGGCTGCTAGTCGAAAGCAAAAAAAAGATAAGAAAGCAAGTCGGAAAGGAATAGGATTAGCTGTGATTTCAGGTCTATTGATGTCATTTTTTTATCGTTTCGTTGCGTCAGCTATGGATCTGGATCATTTTGAGTCTCCGACTCCAGGTATGGCAACCCCTTACACAGCTTTTTTAATTTTTGCTATTGGCATATTCTTGAGTAATTTGGTCTTCAATACGATTATAATGAAACATCCATTTATTGGTACTTCTGTCAGTTATAAAGAGTATTTTATGGGAAAACCATTAACTCATTTGGTTGGCGTTTTGGGTGGATGTATTTGGGGGTTAGGTACGGCATTAAGTTACATTGCTGCAGGAAAAGCAGGTCCTGCTGTTTCATATGCACTAGGACAGGGTGCTCCTATGATTGCGGCTTTGTGGGGGGTATTTGTATGGAAAGAATTTGGGAATGCTTCTAAGTCAACGCATTATTTGTTAGTCGCTATGTTTGGCTTATTTGTGGCTGGCTTGTCATTAATTGTATATTCGGGGGGGAATTAGGTATGATTCTGAGGTTTATATTGCCAATAATTGTTTGTGGCTTTATGTTTTTTCCTTGCTTGGAGGTAGCAGGAAATACAATAGAAGGATTTTCTCCGAATGGTAGGAATCGGTTGGTAATAGAAACAGGCGCTCAGGTTTCATATTCTATTTTTCGTGATGGTAGCCAGATAATGAATAAAAGTTTTTTGTCATTAAGGGTTGGTAGCCAGCTTTGGGGCGTGAACGATGAATGTGTCAAAGTCAGGAGGAGTTATGTTTCTGAGATTGTTAATTTCCCTGTTCCTCGTAAATATAGGCAAACTATTAATAATTACAATTTGTTAGAGCTGTCTTATCGGACGTATAAGATAGAATTTAGAATTTATGATGAAGGGGTAGCTTATCGTTTTGTTAGTTTGTTTAACTCTCCTCTTCCGGTTGAGGATGAACATGTGACTTTTGGTTTTACACAGAATCATAAAACGTATTCTTTATTGACCAATCAACTTCAAAATTGGTTCGAACAAGATTATACAATACGCCCTATTTTGCAATTACCTCGTGATAGTTTCTCGATAGCACCGGTAATGGTTGAGGTAGATAAATATAAGGTATTGCTAGCAGAGGCTAATTTATACAATTATGCAGGTATGTATTTGCGCCCTGATGGCTTGTCTTTTGTTGGGACTTTTGCCAAGTATCCGGATGTGGAAAATATAATTGAGGATGGGAATAAGCGATATGTTTCAACACGTGAGGATTATATTGTACCGATTTGCGGTAAACGTAATTTCCCATGGAGGGTTATTGGTATTTTTGATGATGCAGCCTCTATATTAAGAAGTGAGTTGATTTATTTATTGTCTGAAGAAAAAGAGGAAAAAAGTGATGTGAGCTGGATTAGACCTGGTAAGGTTCTATGGGATTGGTGGAATGATCGTAATATTTACGGGGTAGATTTTAAGGCCGGAATAAATACAAACACTTATTTATATTTGATAGATTATGCAGATAGGCATAAGATTGAATATATTTTGATTGATGAAGGATGGTCAGACAAGAATGATTTGTTAAAGACAAATCCATCTGTAGATATACCATATATTTGCGCTTATGCAAAGCAGAAAAAGGTAGGAATCTTGTTATGGACCAAATGGTTGAATTTGGAACAGAAGATGGATGAGGTGTTTAGTGTGTTTGAAAAATGGGGTGTTAGTGGAGTAAAGATAGATTTTATGGATAGGAATGATGCTAAAATGGTTGCATTTTATGAAAAGGTTGCGATAAATGCGATGAAGCATAAACTTTTGGTAGATTTTCATGGTTCTTATCCTAATGAAGGTTTACGAAGAAGATATCCGAATTTAATGACCCGAGAAGGAGTGATAGGGTTGGAATATAATAAATGGAGTAAGCGTGCAACTGTTACACATGATGTCATAATTCCTTATTTAAGGATGTGGGTTGGCCCAATGGATTATACACCAGGGGCTATGTTGAATGCTCATTTGGAGACTTTTTATGAAAATCAGCATGAGCCTATGAGTCAAGGCACTCGTAGTCATCAGTTGGCAATGTATGTAGTTTATGAGAGTCCACTACAAATGATGGCTGATAGTCCTGCAAAATATGATGAAAATCCTGCCAGTTTAAATTTTATAAAGGAGATACCTACGGTGTGGGATGAGACTATACCTTTGGAGGGAGAAGTTGGGGAATATATTGCGATAGCTCGTCGTCATAATGATATTTGGTATATAGGCGTCTTAAATGGAAATACTCCTAGAGAATTGGAACTTGATTTGTCGTTTATGGGGAAAGGGAAGAAATGTGTAAGCTTTCATGAAGACGGAATAAATGCTGATTCTCAGGCCAAAGATGTAAGGGTTGGATATTGCACTCTGCAAGAGAATGATAAACTTTTGATTTCTATGACTAGAGGTGGTGGATATTTGGGCATTGTGCAGGTAAAATAGTTTGATATAGGTACAAGATATAGTTTGTTTTTCATTTTATTGACTATAAAAACTGTTGAAATTCTAATGGATTTATTTACTTTGTTTTGAGTAAAATAAAATGAATATGCAATATTTTAAAAGTGATTACATGGAAGGAGCGCATCCGTTGATTTTGGAGCGCTTGTGCCAGACGAATATGGAGAAAACTTCGGGCTATGGCACGGATGAGTATTGTGCATCGGCTCGTCGGAAAATTGCAGAAGCTTGCGGGTGTCCGCAGGCGGAAGTACATTTCATGGTGGGAGGTACGCAGACCAATGCCACGGTCATTACGGCCTTGCTTCGTCCGTATGAAGGAGTGATTGCAGCAGAAACGGGCCACATCAACCAGCATGAAGCCGGAGCTGTGGAAGCAGGAGGACATAAGGTACTGGCTTTGCCTCACCATGAAGGAAAACTGGATGCGGCAGAAGTAGACCGTTATGTGACGGCTTTCTATCAGGACCCGAGCTGGGATCACATGGTGGCTCCGGGAATGGTATATATATCACATCCTACGGAATACGGTACACTTTATACGCTGGATGAACTGAAGGCTTTGTCTGCCGTGTGCCGTAAGCATAAGATTCCGTTGTTCCTCGACGGGGCTCGTCTGGGTTATGGACTGGCAGCACGGGATACGGATGTGACTTTGAAAGACATCGCTTCCTTGTGTGATATTTTCTATATTGGCGGAACGAAGGTTGGTGCTTTGTTTGGCGAGGCGGTCGTAATTCCGCAGCCTGGACTGATTCGCCAGTTTGATACAATTGTCAAACAGCGGGGTGTGTTGCTGGCCAAGGGACGTCTGTTAGGTTTGCAGTTTGATACTTTGTTTACAGATGGCTTGTATTTGAAAATTGCCCGTCACGCCATTGATATGGCTGAGCGGATTGTGGAAGGATTGAAAGCAAACGGTTATACATTCTACATTCGTCCGCAGAGCAACCAGCTGTTTGTACAGCTTGAAAACAGCTTGTACGAGAAGCTGGCACAGCGCATCGGCTTTGAGGTGTGGGAAAAACGGACTGACGGTACGACAGTGGTACGTATCGCGACCAGTTGGGCTACACGTGAAGAAGATGTGGCTGAATTGCTAGAAGAGTTGAAGAAAAAGTAATTGGGTAAATGATTGTATAAAGAAGGAGTCTTTTGCTTTTTATTCGGTAAAGCAGAAGACTCTTTTTTCTTTATTCATCGGTTAATTCTCGTATGACTCTGCAAGGATTCCCGTATGCCAGTACTCCAGAGGGTATGTCCTTGGTCACCACGCTACCGGCTCCGATTACGGTATTATCACCGATTGTTACACCGGGAAGAATGCACACGTGTGCACCAATCCAGACATTATTCCCAATAGTAATGGGATAAGCATATTCCAAACCTTCGTTTCGTTGAGGTACATCTAAAGGATGTCCGGCTGTATAGATTCCTACATGGGGAGCAATGAATACATGATCTCCGATGGTTACACGGGCACCGTCAAGAATGACTAGATTGGTATTGGCAAAGAAGTTTCCTCCGATGTGGATGTTATAGCCATAGTCACAATAAAAAGGAGAAATGATGCAACCTTCTTCTCCCATATGCAGTATGGAGCGAATCAGTTGATCTCTTTCTTTTTGTTGGTGAGGAGACAATAGATTATATTCATGTAATTTGCAGCGGGTTTCCAGCATCTCCTTTTGCAACAGAGGGTCATAGTTTGCATTATACAATTCGCCCTCGGCTGCTTTTTGTTTTTCTGTTTTCATAGCTGTGTTTATTTTTGAGTATCTTCCTCTTTGAACCAGGAAGCATACATCAGATATCCGTTGGCAATCTTCTGATTCAGTTCCTTGCTCTGTGCTGGGTCAACTTTCTTGATAAACTTGGCGGGTACGCCGGCCCAAAGCGTATGCGGTTCAATGACGGTATTGGCAAGTACCAGTGCGCCGGCAGCTACGATGGCTCCTTCGCCTACTACGGCATGGTCGAGCAGGGTAGACCCCATTCCAATCAGGGCATTGTCGTGCACATAAGCTCCGTGAAGTGTCACATTGTGGCCGATGGATACGTCATTGCCTATTTCTACGGTTGATTTCTCATATAACGTATGAAGCACGGTACCGTCTTGAATGTTCACACGGTCGCCGATACGGATGGAGTTTACATCTCCCCGAAGTACCGCATTGAACCATACGCTGCAATCCTTTCCCATTACTACATCGCCGATGATGGTGGCATTGTCGGCCAGATAACAATTCTCACCGATTTGAGGAGTAAACCCTCTTACTGATTTGATAAGTGCCATAGGTAAATCATTTTTAAGAGGGGCTAAGTTAGCGGATTTTTAGAGAAATATCGATTTTATTTTTGGGAAAATACTTTATTTACTTTTAGAGGATTTCAAAATAATTCTTTGTACTGTGTTTTCATAGTATTAGATTTA
>CAMFND010000160.1 GCA_945965395.1 uncultured Bacteroides sp. | reverse complement strand
AAAAAAAGGAGTTCCGCTGAACTCCAACCTTTGTTAACCTTAAATCTAATACTATGAAAAACACGATGCAAAGGTACGGACTTTCTGGAATTATACAAGTTTTGTGTGCGTTTACACGTGTTTTATAACATAGATTAAGAGGTGCATATCCGGTTTTAAAAGGCATTAAGAAAATATGATTAGTATATCCATACACCAAGAAAAGACAAAATGTGGTTTTCCCGTATGACAAAGCATTTTCCAATCACAGACTTCATGTTAAAAAGACATAGGAATCCCCCACAACTCCCAAGTATTCCAACAAAATATTGTATCTTTGCCCCGATTATATACTTGACACAACATGATAACTTTAAAAGAATTCTTTTCATTTAAAAAGAACCGCTTTTTCTGGCTAAATCTCATAGCCATAATTGTCGTAATAATTGGTGCATGCTGGGGTACTTTGCTCTGGCTGGACAGTTATACACACCATGGAGAAGCTTACATGGTGCCTAATGTGAAGAACAAAACATTAAAAGAAGCTCAGCAGGCTCTCAGCAACCAGAAGTTGAAAGGGCTGGTTATCGACTCCAGCTATGTGAAAGGTGTGCCCGACGACATGGTATTGGAGCAAAACCCGGTAGGAGGAGCACGTGTGAAGGAAGGAAGAACAATTTACCTGACCGTCACCACTTCTAAGGTTCCTTTGGTAAAGTTGCCGGACTTGATAGACAACAGTTCTTTGCGTCAGGCGGAAGCCAAATTAAAGGCGATGGGCTTCAAACTGACGGAACCGGAATACGTTTCGGGAGAGCAGGACTGGATTTACGGCATCAAGTACCGTGGAAGAAACCTGGCTAGCGGAGATAAAGTTCCTCACGAGGCCATGCTGACTCTCTGCGTAGGCAACACGGCGATTCGTGACTCTCTTTCTATAGATTCTACACAGATTACTATCGATATGAATTCGTCTGCCAACAGTGAAGCCGAGGTAGATGACTCTTGGTTCTAAATCTAACCCCCTAAAGAAAAAGATGGCAGAGGATTTGATTGATTACGAACTGGACGGAGAAGCGCCAGACGACATTGAGCCGATTCAGGGAGAGCCTGAATTGTATGAACATTTCCGTACGGTAGTAGATAAAGGACAGGCTCCTGTCCGCATTGACAAGTATTTATTTGAGCGAATTGTCAACGCGTCGCGCAACCGGATTCAGATGGCTGCCGACAGTGGATTCGTCATGGCCAACGGGAAACCGGTGAAAAGCAGCTACAAAGTCAAGCCGCTGGACGTGCTGACCGTTATGATGGACCGCCCGCGCTATGAGAATGACATTATTCCGGAAGATATTCCACTGAACATTGTATATGAGGACGATGACCTGATGGTTATCAACAAGCCTGCGGGACTGGTGGTGCACCCAGGGTGCGGAAATTACCACGGTACTCTGGTCAACGCCATCGCATGGCATCTGCGTGACGTCCCGACCTATAACCCGAATGACCCGCAAGTGGGACTGGTGCACCGCATTGACAAGGATACCTCAGGATTATTGGTGGTGGCCAAAACCCCCGATGCGAAAACCAGTCTGGGACTTCAGTTTTACAACAAGACCACCAAGCGTGAATACAACGCGCTGGTCTGGGGGATTGTAGAACAAGATGAAGGTACCATCACTGGCAACATCGGACGCAATCCGCGCGACCGGATGCAGATGGCTGTCATGTCCGACCCGGAACAAGGTAAACACGCCGTGACACATTATCAGGTATTGGAACGATTAGGGTATGTCACACTGGTAAAGTGCGTACTCGAAACCGGACGTACCCATCAGATTCGTGTACACATGAAACACATCGGACATACCTTGTTTAATGATGAACGTTACGGTGGTCACGAAATCTTAAAAGGAACTCATTTCAGCAAATACAAACAATTTGTAAACAACTGTTTCGAAATCTGTCCCCGTCAGGCACTGCATGCCAAGACACTGGGCTTTGTACACCCTCGTACAGGAGAGGAAATGTTCTTCACTTCCGAACTGCCCGAGGATATGACCTGCCTGCTGGAACGATGGAGAACGTATATCAGTAACAGAGAATAACAACTATGAAACGTACAATTGCGATTGTAGCAGGAGGAGACTCATCTGAACATGGAGTCTCCATGAAAAGTGCAGAGGGTATCTACTCTTTTATCGATCAGGACAAATATACCCTCTATATCGTGGAACTGACTAAAGCACGCTGGGAAGCGATTCTTTCCGACGGCAGCCGTGCACAAGTAGATAAGAATGACTTCAGTTTCATGGATCATGGACAGAAAATCATACCCGACTTTGCCTATATCACCATCCACGGAACTCCGGGAGAAAACGGTATCCTGCAGGGATATTTTGAACTGTTAGGTATTCCTTATTCTACCTGCGACGTGCTGGTTTCTGCACTGACTTTCAGCAAATTCACCTTAAACCAGTACCTGAAGGGCTTCGGTGTACGGGTAGCTGAATCCATGCTGGTAAACAAACGTCACGGTATCAGCGACGAAGATGTCATCGCTAAAATCGGCTTACCTTGCTTCATCAAGCCTAATGCCAGCGGTTCCAGCTTCGGTGTGACAAAGGTGAAAACAAAGGAACAGATTCAGCCGGCTTTGGAAGCTGCTTTCAAGGAGTCGGATGATGTGATGATTGAAGCTTTCATGGACGGTATCGAACTGGCCAACGGATGCTACAAGACCAAGAAAAATGAAGTGGTATTCCCTATCACAGAAGTAGTCAGCCAGAATGAATTCTTCGATTACAACGCCAAATACAAAGGTGAAGTAACAGAAATCACACCGGCTCGCCTCAGTCCGGAATTGACCAGCCGCGTACAGCAACTGACATCTGCCATCTACGACATACTGGGATGCAAGGGTATCGTGCGCGTGGATTACATCATCACAGAAGGTGAAAAAATCAATATGCTCGAAATCAATACCACTCCGGGAATGACGGCTACCAGCTTCATTCCGCAACAGGTACGGGCTGCCGGTCTGGATATTAAGGACGTTATGACCGATATTATTGAAGACCATTTCAATTAATTTTGTATCTTTGGAAAGAACAAGCCACTCAACATCATGAACATACCTGCAGAATTTGACGACATTCGTCCGTATACCCCCGAAGAACTTCCACAGATATTCGAGGAATTACTTTCTGACAAAGACTTTCAGACTGTCATCCAATCGGTGATGCCGAATGTTCCTTTGGAAATGATTGCCGCACAATTGCACCACTGCAAGACCAATCTGGACGTACAGAAAGCGTTTTTCCACAAGCTGCTGCACGACATCATGCAACAGCACAGTGACGGTTTCGACATGGATGCTTCTTCGCTTCCTGACAAGAACCAGAGCTATACGTTTATTTCCAATCACCGGGACATTGTTCTCGACCCGGGATTTCTTTCAGTAGGCTTGCTGGACAACGGTTTCCCTACCACCGTAGAAATCGCTATCGGAGATAACCTGCTTATTTATCCGTGGATAAAGAAACTGGTGCGAGTGAACAAGTCGTTCATCGTACAGCGCGCCTTGAGTATGCGGCAAATGCTGGAATCATCTGCACGCATGTCACGTTACATTCACTTTGCGATAACACAAAAGCAAGAGAATGTGTGGATTGCACAACGTGAAGGCCGTGCGAAAGACTCCAACGACCGCACACAGGACAGCGTGTTGAAGATGCTGGCTATGGGAGGGGAAGGCGATATTATCGACCGCCTGAAGGAACTGCACATCGTACCGGTTGCCTTGTCGTACGAATACGACCCGTGTGATTTCCTGAAAGCCAAGGAAATGCAGCAGAAGAGAGACTCAGAAACATTCAAGAAGAGCCAGGCAGACGACCTGACCAATATGCAAACAGGTATCTTCGGTTACAAGGGACGTGTACACTTCCAGACTGGACCTTGCATCAACGAAGAATTGGAAGCGCTCAGAGGCTTGCCTAAAACGGAAGTTTTCACTCAGGTTTCTACACTGATTGACAAGCATATTCACCGTAACTACCGACTTTATCCGGGTAATTATGTAGCTTGCGACCTGTTGAATGGCACAGAAACATTTGCTGGGAAGTATACTCCGGAAGAAAAGAAGCGCTTTGAAGCTTACCTGCAAAAGAAGCTGGACTTGATTCAGCTCCCGAACAAGGACGAAGACTTCCTGCGCCAGCGAATCCTGACCATGTACGCCAATCCGGCTATCAATCACTTGAAGGCCATTGCACAATGAAGAAATTCGGCGTCATCTTATACAGTCTTCTTTGCATACTCCTTTTAGGGGCATGCAAAGAAGATGAATATGTCTATCCCAATGTAATCACCACTTTTATTGATGCGGCCACAGATGAGAGCGGTACACTACAGAAACTGATTACAGACAAAGGAGAAAGCCTGCAAATTCTCAACCGGGAAGGGCTGGATGGCCTGACTCCTGACTCTATCTACAGGAGTGTATCCATCTATGAACCGAAAGAATCAGCAGATGAAGGACAAGCGACTGCCCTGCTCTATTCCTGCCAGCTTATTATTGCCGTGAAACCAGTCACAGTGGACAAACTGCCGGAAGCGACTGCCAAGACTGACCCGTTGGATATTCAGAGTGTATGGAAATCAGGGAACTATATTAACCTGATTCTGTTGCCTATGGCTAAAGAAAAAAGCCACATTTTCCACTTCATCGACGAAGGTATCTCAGATAACGGCGACGGAAGCCGGACACTCCATCTGACACTCTACCACAACCAGAACGGAGATTATGAGGCATTCACCCGCAAGAGCTATCTTTCCATTCCTCTGTGGGCCTACGAAGGGCAACTGACTCAGGGCGACAAGGTTGTGCTTCGCATCAACACCTACGAAAAAGGCTTTGTAAGCTATGAATTTACTTACTAAAACTACATTTATGATCAAGACTATTTACTTCATGTTCTTTATATGCATGTTTGCCGTAGCCATGGTAGCATGCAAAGGGAAATCAAACGACGACTTCAAGAATGTATCTGCCGATGAATTCGAAGGTTTCATCGGGAATGAACAGATACAGATTGTAGACGTAAGAACCGTAGCGGAATACAGCGAAGGACATATTCCCGGAAGCCTCAACATCAACGTACTGGATGAAAGTTTCTCAGCCAATGCCGATGAGTTGCTGAATCCGGAACAAACCATTGCTGTATATTGCAAAAGCGGTCGTCGAAGCCGGAATGCCGCAAAGATACTGGTCAAAAAAGGATTTAAGGTGTACAACCTGGACAAAGGTTTCGACAACTGGAAAGAGTTGGGTAAAGAAATCGAACAATAACCTCCTTATTTACAACAAGAATGCCGTGATATAAAAGAGTCCTGCTCTCTATATCACGGCATTTTTATGTAAAATCTATCTGATTACAAACTTTGCAGCATACGTTTCAATACCACCGTAGCAGAAATTTCACGGTTGGCCGCTTCCGGAATTACCAGTGAAGTCGGTGCTTCAATCACATCGTCCGTTACAATCATGTTACGACGTACCGGCAGACAGTGCATAAAGAATGCATTGTTAGTCCACGACATGTGTTCAGTATCTACCGTCCAACTCATATCCTTACTCAGAATCTTTCCGTAGTCTTCCGGACAAGTTACACCCGGGCAAGCCCAGTTCTTCGCATAAATAAAGTCCGCACCTTCAAAAGCTTTCTTCTGATCATACTCAACCTTTGCTCCACGCACAAACTTCGGATCGAGTTCATAGCCCTGCGGATGAGTAATCACAAAGTCCACATCTGCCTCATTCATGAAATCAGCAAACGAGTTGGGTACAGCCTGCGGAAGCGCACGCGGATGAGGTGCCCACGTCAAAACCACTTTCGGACGTTCGGTGCGCTTGTATTCTTCAATCGTAATCAAATCAGCAAATGCCTGCAAAGGATGTCCTGTAGCCGCTTCCATAGAGAAAACCGGTTTACCGGAATACTGAATAAACTGATTCAGAATCTTCTCTGTATAATCATCTTCCCGACTTTCAAATCGCGCGAAAGAACGTACACCAATCACATCACAATAAGAAGCCATTACCGGAATAGCCTCCAGCAGATGCTCACTCTTGTCACCATCCATAATCACGCCACGCTCAGTTTCCAGCTTCCAGGCACCCTGATTCACATCCAGCACAATGACATCCATACCCAGATTACGGGCAGCCTTCTGCGTGCTCAAACGCGTACGTAAACTGTTATTAAAGAAAATAAGCAGACAAGTCTTATGCTTGCCCAACGCTTCATATTTATAACGGTCGTTCTTGATTTCAAACGCTTCTGCCAGGGCGGTCTTCAAATCGCCCAAATCGAATACATTGGTATAAGTTCTCATACGCAAAATTGTATATTAATTTATTTTCTCTCGCAAATATACTATAAAAATACAATACTCCGCTTATTTTATTCATTTTTTTCGTACCTGGCCGTCACCTTCCACAATCCACTTGTAGGTAGTCATCTCCCTTAATCCCATCGGACCACGAGCATGCAGTTTCTGGGTACTGATACCAATTTCTGCTCCCAAACCAAACTGAGCCCCATCGGTAAACGAAGTTGGTGCATTGACATAGACACAGGCGGCATCCACTGCCCGGGTAAAGAAAGCAGCCACTTCTTTATCCTCTGTTACGATACACTCACTATGCCCGGAGCCGTATGTATAAATATGCGTTACAGCTTCTGCTATATCATCCACTGTTTTGATGGCCATCTTATAATCTAAAAACTCGGTGCCGTAACTTTCCAAAGTAGCAGGCTGCAACAATTCTGCCGGATAGTTTCCTTCCAAAGCCTGATAAGCCGATTCATCTGCATATAAAATTACCCGGCTTTCCGCCAAAGGAGCACACAATGCCGGCAAATCGGCCAAACGTGCCCGATGCAACAGCAGGCAGTCCATGGCATTGCAGACACTCACCCTGCGCGTTTTGGCATTATTGACAATGGCAGTTCCTTTGGTTAAATCACCCGCCCTGTCGAAATACGTATGACAGATTCCGGCTCCTGTCTCAATGACTGGTACGGTCGCTTCATGACGTACATATTGAATCAAGTTGCTGCTGCCACGAGGAATAATTAAATCTACCCAACCTTCTGCATGCAGAAGCGCTTCTGTCGCCTCGCGGGTAGAAGGTAACAATTCCACGACGTGCGAATCGATACCAAACTCCTCCAATACCTCATGAATCAGCTGCACAATGGCACGGTTGGAGGCATCAGCATCACTTCCACCCTTCAGAATAGAGGCATTTCCGCTCTTCAGGCACAAGGAAAACACATCAAAACTGACATTCGGACGTGCCTCATAGATTACTCCTATCACCCCAAACGGCACGCTCACCTTCTGTAAACGAAGTCCGCTGGGTACCGTATAAGCTTCTCTCACAATCCCTAACGGTGAAGGCAAAGAAGCCACCTGACGCATATCGGTTGCTATTCCTTCCAGACGTTCCTGCGTCAGCTTCAAGCGGTCATATTTCGGATTGGACGTCTCCATTCGCTGCAAGTCCTCCTGATTGGCTTTCAGCAATACAACCGTTTTTTCTTCTATCCTATCGGCCACGGCACACAGCACCGTATTGATGGTCTGTGCATCCAGCATCGCCAACTTACGAGATGCAGTCCGAACCGCCTTAAAAGTTTCATTCAGATTCATAATTGTTTTATTCAGATTGCAAATTATCGCAAAAATACAACTTCGGAAAAAGTTTCAAAGCACAAACACCAAAATAATCTGCCATTTCATAAGAAATATATCCCTAAACAGAATATTTATTCCCGAAAGTTTCTTATCTTTGAAATAAATAAGAGAGAGAGAAAACGTCTGATTTATTAACCCTTAAAACATGTGACTATGGAAGCGAAAAATTACGATTCATTGACTGAAGTTTTCAGAGGAGATCTCTGGGAAGCTGAATTGATAAAGGGCTTATTGAAGTCTGCCGGTGTGGATACCATGCTAAAAGATGAAACGCCATTGTCTGCCGTGACTTCTTCCTATGGAGGAGGTTCCGTATGCGTGCTGGTTAATAAGGAAGAAGAAGTATATGCACGAAAAGTAGTAGCCGAACGAAAAGTATGAAACATTTATTCTTAACCCTGATTGCATTTTTTTCAGTAGTCCTTCCCGCGTTTGCACAAAACCTGAAAACAACCACATGGAGTTCGTATGGAATTTCTTTCCAGGCTCCGGCCGACTTAGTAGTAGAAGATGATTCTTCCGAAGGATACATTGCCGGGAACGATACGTATTACCTCACCATCCAGCTTTTAGAGGGAGAAGGTCTGAAAAAAGAAGAATTAGGACAGGAATTAAAAGCTATTGCCACAGACGATGAAGTGACATCGCAAAGCAGCGTACAATCTTTTGAGCTGCCCCAGTTCCATGGTGTGCAGCTCAAAGGAAACTGCGAAGAAGAAAAATGCATTTACAGTTACCTGCTGGCAAAAGACGGGAGCTGCGGCTTCTATGTTTCCATTGTATACCGTCAGGAAAATGACAAAACGCCAGAAACAATCCTGAAAAGTTTCCACATGGAAGAATAATCTTTTATGGGGAATGTGATTTTGTGAAATAAATTAAAAAGGTAGCGTTTCCCCAAAGTTTATTTCGTATTTTAGAGCGATTTTTAAACAAAGAGCTGTCGATTTTTTGTGTCCCAAAGGCTCAAAACAGAAAGGGCATGTACATAACCAAACGGGGAATTAAGTAGGTTCAGACTTATTTTGAACGATTTTTACTTGACTTTTGCCTAATTTGTACCCCTGACTTATATGAATAAGTCCTTATTTTTGCCACAGATTCATAAAAACCGACAGCTACAAGAAGACCTTGAATATGAAATTAACAAAACGCTTATATACTTTATCGCTTACAGTTGCTTTATTTGTAACCGGTTTCTTGTTACCCTGTTTTTCAACCTCCTGCACCGCGCAGACCGAAACAAACTCATCTCCTGCTTACAGCTGTATCGAAGTTCCTAAAAGCATCAATTTTTGTGGTACGGACATAGACCTGACACGCTATGACCGGCGCGAACGAATGGACCGGGAACTGATGGCATTCACTTACATGCACAGCACTTCCCTGCAAATCATTAAACGAGCCAACCGCTATTTCCCCATCATTGAATCAATATTAAAGGAACAAGGGGTACCGGATGATTTCAAGTACCTGATGGCCATCGAAAGCAACATAAACCCACTGGCACGCTCCGTAGCTGGAGCCGCCGGATTATGGCAGTTCATGAGCGGCACTGCCCGTGAGTTCGGTCTGGAGGTCAATCATCATGTGGACGAACGTTATCATGTGGAGAAATCGACCGTAGCTGCCTGCAAATACCTGAAACAAGCTTACCGCAAATTTGGCAACTGGGAAACAGTAGCTGCGTCCTACAATGCCGGACAAGGAAGAATCAGCCAGCAGCAGGAAAAACAGTATACAGACAATGCACTCGACCTTTATTTAGTGGAGGAAACCTCCCGCTATGTATACCGGATACTGGCTGCCAAGCTTCTGCTTACCGACCCTACCCGTTTCGGTTTTCACCTGAGATCCGGCGACCTGTATCCTCCCATTCCTTATCGTACCATAAAAGTGACAGAAGATATTGACGACCTGGCACGCTTTGCCAAAAGTCAAGGCATCAACTATAGTTTGTTGAAAAACATGAATCCCTGGCTTAGAGAAAGTTCTCTTCCCAACCACGGAAAAAAAGAATACCTGATTCGTATCCCCGACTCTACGGAGATGCATTACAACCCAAAGGTGACGCACCCACATAATCCTGCTTGGGTGAGTGAATAAAGACACATAGTTATCATTTTTATTATAATCATTAATCCATGAAAAAACAATTAGTGTTAGGAATCTTAGGTGCCTGTGTGCTTTCGGGCAATGCACAGACATTTAAAGAATGGCAGGACCCGGAAATAAATGCCATCAACCGGGCACCGATGCACGCAAACTTCTTTGCGTACGAAAATGCAGAAATGGCAGCCAAGGCAGTCAAGGAAGACTCCAAGAACTTTATGAGCCTGAACGGAACCTGGAAATTTTTCTGGGTGCGGAATGCAGATGCACGCCCCACAGATTTCTGGAAAACCGGCTTCAACGATAAAGGTTGGGATAACCTCCAGGTACCGGGGGTATGGGAAACTCACGGATACGGCGACCCTATCTACATCAACGTAGGTTATGGATGGCGCAGCCGTTTCGAAAACAATCCTCCTTACGTACCGACTGAAGAAAACCACGTAGGTTCTTACCGTCGTGAAATTATGGTTCCGGCCGACTGGAAAGGTAAAGACATCATCGCTCATTTTGGCGCAGTCAGTTCGAACATGTACCTGTGGGTGAACGGTAAGTTCGTAGGCTACAGCGAAGACAGCAAGCTGGAAGCTGAATTCAACCTGACTCCGTACCTGAAACCGGGACAGAAAAACCTGATTGCTTTCCAGGTGTTCCGCTGGTGCGACGGTTCATACCTGGAAGATCAGGACTTCTTCCGCTATACCGGAGTGGCACGCGACTGCTATCTCTATACCCGCAACAAGAAACGCATCGATGACATCCGTGTGACTCCCGACCTGGACAGCGAATACAAGAACGGTTCACTGGCCATCAACCTGAACCTGAAAGGAAGCGGAAATGTCAGCCTGGAACTGCTGGATGCCCAGAACCAGACCGTAGCTTCTACCGAAGTGAAAGGTTCAGGAAATGTTTCTACTACACTTCAGATAGAAAATCCGAAAAAATGGAGTGCAGAAACTCCTTACTTATACACGCTGCGTGCTACACTGAAAGACGGCAGCCAGGCTAGCGAAGTTGTACCTGTGAAAGTAGGTTTCCGCAAGATTGAACTCAAAAACGCACAGATTCTGGTCAACGGCCAGCCGGTACTCTTCAAAGGTGCCGACCGTCATGAACTGGACCCGGACGGCGGATACGTGGTTTCACGCGACCGCATGATTCAGGACATCCAGATTATGAAGCAGTTCAACATCAATGCCGTAAGAACCTGTCACTATCCGGACGACAACTTCTGGTACGAACTCTGCGATAAATACGGTATTTATGTAGTAGCCGAAGCCAACATCGAATCTCACGGAATGGGATACGGTGACAAGACACTGGCCAAGGAACCGACTTACAAGAAAGCGCACATGGAACGCAATCAGCGCAACGTACAGCGTGGTTTCAACCATCCGAGCATCATTTTCTGGTCATTGGGTAACGAAGCCGGATACGGTCCGAACTTCGAAGCTGCTTACGACTGGATCAAGGCAGAAGACCCCAGCCGCGCCGTACAGTACGAACAGGCACGCATTGAAGGAAAGACTGATATCTACTGCCCGATGTATGCAGACTACAAATGGTGCGAAGAATACAGCAAGGACGATAAATACCAGAAACCGCTAATTCAGTGTGAATATGCACACGCCATGGGTAACTCACAAGGTGGATTCAAGGAATACTGGGACTTGATTCGCAAGTATCCGAAATATCAGGGTGGATTCATCTGGGACTTCGTAGACCAGTCTATCCGCTGGACAGGCAAGAACGGCAAGATGATTTATGCTTATGCCGGCGACTTCAACCGCATGGATGATTCTGGCGACAAGAACTTCTGTAACAACGGACTTATCAGTCCTGACCGTAAACCGAATCCGCATGCATACGAAGTACAGTACTTCTATCAGAACATCTGGACTACTCCGGGCGATTTGGCCAAGGGAGAAATCAAGGTATACAACGAAAACTTCTTCCGTGACCTGTCTGCATACGCACTGGAATGGGAAGTACTGAAAGATGGTAAGGCTATCCGCAGCGGACGCATTGAAAACCTGAACGTGGAACCTCATCAGACTGCCAGTGTGAAACTTGACTTGGGCAAGACCTGCCAGTGCGGTGAATGGCTGCTCAATGTGAAATACATCCAGAAGAACCGTGAAGGTTTGATTCCGGCCGGTTTCGTAGTAGCTAAAGACCAGCTTGTACTGAATCCGTACAAAGCACCGGCTATGGAACTGAAGAACGTAGCTGAAACCAACCAGCAGGTAGTTGAACCGCAAATCAACCCGAACTATCCGGACTACATCACTGTAGAAGGCGACGGATTCTATCTGGAATTCAGCAAACGCAACGGTTATCTGGACAGATACGATGTAAACGGAGTAAGCATGTTGAAAGAAGGTGAAGCACTGACACCGAACTTCTGGCGTGCCCCGACCGACAACGACTTCGGTGCTGGTCTGCAGAACAAATATGCTGCATGGAAAAATCCGGGCATCAAACTGACAGACTTCAACTACAAGGTAGAAAACGGACAGGCTATCGTAAACTCTACTTACGACCTCAAGGAAGTATCTGCCAAGTTGTATCTCACTTACCAGATCAACAACCAGGGAGCAGTGAAGGTGACACAGAAGATGGTAGCCGACAAGAATGCCAAGGTTTCACCGATGTTCCGTTTCGGTATGCAGATGGTAATGCCGAAGTCATTTGAAAAGATTTCTTACTACGGACGTGGTCCGATAGAAAACTACAGCGACCGTAACCATTGCACTGACTTAGGTATCTACAACCAGAATGTAAGCGACCAGTTCTATCCGTACATCCGTCCGCAGGAAAACGGCAACAAGACTGACATCCGCTGGTGGAAACAGGTGAACATGGCAGGAAACGGACTGATGTTCGTAGCTGAAGCACCGTTCTCTGCTTCTGCTCTCCACTACACCATCGCTTCACTGGACGACGGTACTGAAAAGAAACAGAGCCACTCGTTCGAAGTAGAAGAAGCTGACCTGACCAACCTGTTGATTGACAAGGTGCAGATGGGCTTAGGTTGTGTCAACAGCTGGGGTGCCCTGCCGGAAGACAAATACATGCTTCCTTACGGAGATTATGAATTTACGTTCATCATGACTCCGGTGAAAGGCTATATCGCACACGAATAAATCAGTACAACATATCTGATTCACTGTAACGCCTCGGTTTCCAAAGCCGGGGCGTTCTTTTTATCCCCTTACGCTACCATCATCTCTTATTGCACGCATAGCTTTCCATCAAGAGAGAAACGCCTCAGAAAAGAGATCACAGTCTATTTCCACTTTCTACGTTTTCCACGCCGGAGCCTTACGTTTCCGCCTGCGGAAACATACGGTTCCGCCCCCAGAAACCTACGTTTTCGCCTTGGGAAACATAAAAAATGGGCCGAAGTTTATCCCAAAACTCCAGCCCACAACAACTATTTCTCTTTCATTCCTTGTAAAGAGTAAAATTCCATCAAAAATACAAAACGGTCCATGAACAGAAAAAACTTCCTTCATGAACCATTTCTTTGCTTCGACAATTTCAGCTTATCGAATATGCGCTATACACTTCCTTAATTATATTCTTCCATAGACTTGACAATACCCATTTCCAGTCCTCTCAGCTCAGCCAGCCCTCTCAGACGGCCCAGACAGGAATAGCCTGGATTGGTCTTCTTCTTCAAGTCGTCAATCATCTGATGGCCGTGATCCGGACGCATCGGAATAGACACCTTACGGCGCTGCTGCATGAGCAGGAAGTTCTTCATCACATGATACATGTCTACGTCACCCTCCAGGTGATTCGCTTCATGGAAGTTGCCTTCTGCATCGCGCTGTGTGCTGCGCAGGTGTACGAAGTTGATGCGGTCGCCCCAGCGTTCCATCATGCCGGCCAAGTCGTTCTTGGCACTGACACCCAGTGAACCTGTGCAAAGACACAAACCGTTGGATTCATTAGGTACGGCTTCCACCAGCTTGCGGAAATCTTCTTCCGTACTCATGATACGCGGCAAGCCCAAAATTGACTGAGGCGGATCATCCGGATGAATCACCAGCTTGACACCTACTTCATCGGCCACCGGACAGATTTCTTTCAGGAAGAAAATCAGGTTGGCGCGCAACTGCTCTGCGTCAATATCCTTGTAACGGTCCAGTTCATGCTGGAACTGCTCCAGCGTAAAGCTTTCTTCCGAGCCCGGCAGTCCGGCAATCATGTTACGGGTCAAGCGATGAATTTCTTCTTCGTCCATCTGCTCGTAACGTGCTTTTGCCTTGGCCTTTTCTTCTTCCGAGTAATCCTTTTCAGCTCCCGGACGTTTCAGGATAAACAAGTCAAAAGCCACAAACGCCGCACGTTCAAAGCGCAGGGCTTTGGAACCGTCGGGCATGGTATAAGCCAAGTCCGTACGTGTCCAGTCGAGTACCGGCATAAAGTTGTAAGTCACAATGTAAATGCCACATTTGGCCAGGTTACGCAGACTTTCCTTATAATTCTCGATATACTTCATGAAATCGCCGGTCTGCGTCTTGATATGTTCATGCACCGGCACACTCTCTACCACGCTCCATGTCAAGCCGACTTCTTCAATCATCTGCTTGCGTTTCATGATTTCTTCTATCGTCCAGACTTCGCCGTTCGGAATATGGTGCAGCGCATTGACGATACCCGTAGCACCTGCCTGCTTGATGTCCCACAAAGACACCGGATCGTTCGGACCGTACCAGCGCCAGGTTTGTTCACATAAATACATAACGTTTCTTTTTTAAAGGTTCATACTTCAATTAAATAGAGAAGGCATCAAATCCGCCGTCGATGACAGCCACCGTACCAGTCACGAAGTTAGAAGCATCACTGATCAGGTAGTGAATAGTGCCATACAAATCTTCCGGTTCACCAAAACGGCCGAACGGAGTATGAGCCAGAATCGTTCTGGAACGGTCGGTCAGCGAGCCGTCCGGATTAGTCAGCAACGTACGGTTCTGCTCGGTCAGGAAGAAACCCGGAGCAATGGCATTCACACGCAAGCCATCACCAAACTTGATAGCCAGTTCGCCTGCCATGTATTTTGTAAAGTTGGCAATGGCTGCCTTTGCTGCACCGTAACCTACCACACGCGTTAACGGACGTAAGGCAGATTCAGAGCAGAAGTTCACAATAGAACCTTTTTTCTGTTTCACCATTACATCGGCAAAGACCATCGTAGGCAATACAGTTCCGAAAAGGTTCAAATCGACTACTTTCTTGAAAGCATCCACCTGCAAGTCGAAGAAAGTCTTGTCCGGTGCAATGGTTGCACCAGCCATATTTCCACCAGCAGCATTCAGCAAGACGTCAATGCGTCCGTACTTTTCCAGAATGTCTTTCTTGTTCTGTTCCAGCACTTCCTTATTCATTACGTCCGTATAGAGGAAGGTAGCTTCATGTCCCTGAGCTACAATCTCATCTACCAGCGCTTTACCAGCTTCTTCACTGCGGTCGAGTACGACCATTTTTGCACCTTGTGCAGCCAAATACTTGGAAATACCTTTTCCCAACACACCGGCTCCCCCAGTCATTACAACGACCTTGCCGGCCACGTTAAATAATTCGTTTGCCATAATAATCAGATTAGCAATAAATTGGATACTTTATTATAAAATTGATAATTCTCTTTCAACAGAATGTCTATCGGCAGCAAATTCACCACCTGCGGTTTTTCATCGAACAGCAACAGCCGGCTCAAAGCCTTCACTCCGTTATAGCCCTGGAGTTCCGGACGCTGTGCAATCAGTGCCTGCACATACCCCTCATTCAGTAACCGCACATTCGGGTCAATCAAATCATAGCCTACCAGCCGAATCTCGTGCTTCTGACGCTTTTCCAGATAATCTCCCAAAATGTAGCAGGAAGAGTTGAACGTAACCGCTCCACGAATGCCCGGATGATTTCGGAAAGCCTCATCCAGCACCTGCTCGTTGTGAGCCTCATCGCCTATCCATAAATCTACCTCCACCAGATTCACCTCATAGCCCTGTTGTTTCAGGTATTGCAGGAAGCCGGAATAGCGTTTCTGTCCTTGCGTGGACATACTGCCTTTGTCATGCTGAATATGAGCCACTAAAATATCTCCCTGAAAGGCCATGGAAGCCAATAGCATACGGGCTCCAATCTCTCCTCCGGCCACAGAATCCGTGCCATAATAAGCCAAACGGCCCTGCTCTTCTATATCCGAGTCGACATACACATAAGGAATCTCACGCGCATCCAGATGTTCGGAAAGCTGGATAACAGCCTCCTTGAAAAGCGTACCGACAATGACTCCGTCCACCGTTTCAGGCATCTCCTGCAAACGGGAAACAGCCTGCTCAAAGCTGGCCTTGCTGTACTGGTCAAAAGTCAGCACGGAAACCTTCACTCCATAGCTTTCCCACTCCTCTTCTGCCCGACGAATACCATATTCCATCGCACTCCAGTAATCTCCCGGACGGAAATCCGGAATCAGTGCCACCAGATGACACGGCTTCTTCACCGCCAACGAACGAGCTATCAGGTTAGGCTTATACCCCACCTGCTCCATGATTTCCTTCACGCGCCGGATGTTTTCTTCCGACACGCGTCCACGGTTATGAATCACTCTGTCGACCGTACCGACCGATACATTTGCCAAGCGGGCAATGTCGGTAAGACGTATGTTTTTGTTTTTCTGCATAGCACTTCACAAAGGCATGTGTGTGCGAACACGCATTTATTGAAAAAGAAAACGCGTTACCGCGCACACTTTGATAAGAAATATTCTTGATTTCATTGCAAAGAAGGGATTTATTCATGAATTATACAAATGGATTTCTTCTTTTAACAGTTTTTTCAGTCATGTATCTGGAGTTTTTCGTTCCTTTGTGCAACTAACACAAACACAATAACATGAACCCAAAAAATCACTACACAGAAAGACTGTCCCTCACCGAAGGACAATTGCAACAGGTAAAGAAGCAAATCTTCCGCATCAGCATGCTACGCCTTGCTTTGTTCATAGCAGGAATAGCAGGACTTTACTTTTTCTATAATCAAACTACTCTGCTAATTGTCTGTATCTGTCTTACCTTCCTTCCGCTCTTTATTTTGGTAAAAATACACAACCGCTTTTTTATCCGCAAAGAATGGCTGGAAACACAGGCACATATTATACAAGAAGAGCTGCAAGCCCTTTCCGGTGATTACAGTTCTTTTGAGGACGGGAAAGAATACGTCAATCCGGAGCATCCTTATTCATTCGACCTGGATATATTCGGACGACGCTCCCTGTTCCAGTCAATCAACCGTACCTGTACTTTTTTCGGGAAAGTCCGTCTGGCAGAATGGCTGCAAAATCACCTGCATGAAAAAACTTCCATCGAAAAACGGCAGGAAATGATACGGGAAATCAGCGAACACACCTTGTTCCGCGAACAGTTCCGCGTAGCAGGACTGGTACACCACGGTCAGTCATCCGATGCCGAAAAAATACAGGCATGGAGTCAGAGTCCCGCACAATACCTGCACGCCGGATGGGTGAAAGCCTTTATCTGGGGGGTACCGGTTATTAACAGCCTCCTGTTGATAACTTCACTGGCAGGATGGACTTCATTTTCCTGGCTAGGACTTTCGTTCAGTATCTTCCTGGTTCTCAGTTTTGGAATTATCAAACGAGCCACCTATATACAGGAAACCTACGGAAAGCAGTTGAAAAGCCTGAACGGATATGCCCGGCTCATCGCCCTGGCAAAAGCAGAAGAGTGGAAGTCAGCTGGCATGCAGGAGCTGATGGAACGGTTCAACCTGAACGGCCAGTCACCTGTACAGGCTTTACAACAATTATCCAAAGAACTCGACCGGCTGGATTTACGCAACAACCAGTTTCTTTATGTGTTATTGGAAGGAAGCATCTTTTTCCAGCTTCAGGAAATCGTCCGCATTGAACGATGGAAAGCACGCTACGGACAGCATATCAGCGAATGGCTGGAAACTGTGGGCGAACTGGATGCCCTATGTTCACTGGGTACCTTTGCCTACAATCATCCGCAATACACCTACCCGGAACTGACAGAAAAGCCTTTCTGCTTTCTGGCCACACAAATGGGGCATCCCCTTATGCCAGCTTCCCAATGCGTGAAAAACGATGCTACCATTCCGTCACGTCCGTTTTTCCTGATTATTACCGGAGCCAATATGGCCGGGAAAAGCACTTACCTGAGAACTATCGGCGTGAATTACCTGCTGGCCTGCATCGGAGCCCCCGTATGCTGCGAGAGACTCAAGCTTCACCCCAATCAGCTCATTACCAGCCTGCGCACCTCCGACTCACTTTCCGACAATGAGTCATATTTCTTTGCCGAACTGAAACGGTTGAAACGCATTATCGACCTGCTGAATCAAGGACAACAGCTATTTATTATTCTGGATGAAATATTGAAAGGGACCAACTCCATGGACAAACAGAAAGGGTCTTTTGACCTGATTCATCAGTTTATGCAACTGAAGGCCAACGGAATTATAGCCACACACGATCTTCTGTTAGGAAGCCTCATCAAACAGTTCCCTGAAGAAATACGGAATTACTGTTTCGAAGCCGATATAAAGGAGAATGAACTGACCTTCTCCTATAAACTGCGCGAAGGAGTGGCTCAAAACATGAACGCCTGTTTCCTGATGAAAAAAATGGGAATCATTCTACAAGAATAAAAATATGGAAACGGCCTTCTAAAAGTATATGGCATACTTTTTAGAAGGCCGTCTTTATCAAGAAAAGTTTATTAATCTTCTACTACCTGGAAATCTTCTTTTCCAACTCCGCAAACCGGGCAAACCCAGTCTTCAGGAATATCTTCAAAAGCTGTACCCGGAGCAATTCCACCTTCTGGATCCCCAAGTTCCGGATCGTAAACCCAATCACATACTGTGCAAATGTACTTTTTCATAATCAGTCAGTTTATTAAAACAATAATTAGTATCTATTCTCAGTTTAAAATGATAACAAATATAGAAAGAATTTGTTTAATCTCGTATTTCCAATAACATTTTTTTTAATTCTTCCATTCCTTCGGAAGCCCCTTTCTGAATCACATGTACCGTGCGTCCGGAAGCAATGCGTACTTCCTTAGGGTCTATCAGATAGACTGGTACCCCGGGATGTACGTAGTTCAGCAAGCCGGCAGCAGGATATACATTCAGCGAGGTACCGATTATCACAAATATATCCGCCTTATCCACATAATCAATAGCGGTTTCAATCATGGGCACCGCTTCTCCGAACCAGACAATAAAAGGACGGAACTGCGAACCGTCGGGCGCCTTGTCTCCCATCCGCACCTCATATTCCTCCGGCTTAAGCTCTTTTATAAAACGCGGATTATTTGGCTGAAAGCTGGAAGTCACCTTTGTTAGTTCTCCATGCAGATGAATTACCTCCGTACTCCCTGCACGTTCGTGCAAATTATCTACATTCTGGGTAATCACGGTCACATGAAAATATTTCTCCAGCTTCGCCAAAAGCTCATGCCCCCTGTTCGGCTTCACCTCAAGCAGTTGCTTTCTGCGTTCATTGTAAAAATTAATTACTAACTTCGGATTGGCAGCATATCCCTCAGGGGTAGCTACCTGCTCCACCGGATACTGGTCCCAAAGGCCTCCTGCATCACGAAACGTACTGATTCCACTTTCCGCACTCATGCCGGCTCCTGTCAATACTACCAGATTTTTCATCTTCTTATCCTCCTGATTTTAGATACATTATCATTAAAAAGTTTCATCATTCAAAAATAAGAAATTTTATCAATCAAAATTCCTCACATTCACAGAAAAAAGATACCTTTGCTTCCCGTTAATCATTTATTAATACAAAATCTGTTTATGGATAAATTTAGCTACGCCATTGGTCTGGGGATTGGCCAAAATCTATTGAGCATGGGTGCTCGTTCAATTGATGTAAATGACTTTGCACAGGCTATCAAAGACGTATTGGAAGGAAACCAAACTGCAATTTCTCACAATGAAGCACGTGAAATCGTCAACAAATATTTCACTGAATTAGAAGAGAAAATGAACGCAGAAAACATAGAAAAGGGAAAGGCTTTCCTGGAAGAAAACAAGAAAAACCCACACATCGTAACTTTACCAAGTGGATTGCAGTACGAAGTAATCACTGAAGGAAACGGTAAAAAACCGAAAGCAACCGACCGTGTACGTTGCCACTATGAAGGTACACTGATTGACGGTACACTGTTCGACAGCTCTATCAAACGTGGTGAACCGGCTGTGTTCGGTGTGAACCAGGTAATCAAAGGATGGGTGGAAGCACTGCAACTGATGTCAGAAGGGGCTAAATGGAAACTCTACATTCCGTCAGACCTGGCATACGGCGCACAAGGTGCAGGCGAAATGATTCCGCCTCACAGCACACTGATTTTCGAAGTAGAATTAATTGAAGTATTATAAAAAACAAAGCAAATGAAAAAAGGTACATTCTTTATGATGCTTGCCGCTGCAGCCAGCCTGGCATCATGTACAGCACAGGGACCAAAAGCAAACCTGAAAAGCGATGTAGACTCTTTGTCTTATATGATGGGTGTAACAAACACTCAGGGATTGATGGAATACGTACAGGGCCGTCTGGGAGTAGACTCTGCATATGTAGCAGACTTCATCAAAGGCTTGGAACAAGGTTGCAAGGAAACTGACGCTAAGCAGAAAGCTTATCTGGCAGGTATGCAGATTGGCCAGCAGGTAAGCGGTGACATGTTCGACTACAACAACCGTCAGATTTTTGGACAGGATTCTACTCAGGCATTGAACAAAGATAACTTCCTGGCTGGATTCATCGCTGCTGTAAAGAAACAGAGCATTGTAACGACTGACTCTGCAAGTGCTTATGTACGTCTGAAAGCAGAACTGATCAAGTCAAAAGCATTGGAAGCTAAATATGCGGACTACAAGAAACAGAATGAAGAATTCCTGGCTAACAACAAGAGCAAAGAAGGTATTCAGACAACTGCCAGCGGTTTGCAGTACAAAATCATTACTAAGGGTACAGGAGCTTTACCTGCTGACACTTCACGTGTAAAAGTAAACTACAAAGGTACAATGATTGACGGTACTGAATTCGACTCTTCTAAAGAGCCTATCACATTGGCCGTTAACCGTGTAATTCCGGGATGGACTGAAGCACTGAAGATGATGCCGGTAGGTTCTAAATGGGAATTGTACATTCCTCAGGAACTGGGATACGGTGCACAGGAAGCTGGTAAAATCAAACCTTTCTCTACTTTGATTTTTGAAGTAGAATTGGTGGACATTGAAAAATAAATTCTCAAACGGACACTTATAAAGAGGGGGCAAAACTAAAATGACTACTCCTCAAAGTTACTGATTATAACTATAATATTTAAAAGAGGCCGTCTCAAACTCTGTATTGAGTAATGATACGGCCTCTTTCTTTAGTCTTATAGAATACTCAAATTTCAAATTATAAGTTCATATTTTCAAAAAATGAATTTGACACACCCTCTTTTTTCACTTACTTACTCCCCGGAAACAAAATCACAAATGAAGCAAGTTACCATTACTTCGCTCTCAATATTGCACTATTAATGGTAGTATTTATATTACAAAGACTGATTTATCACAAAAGGTTTGCGATACTTTCCAGACATCAAAATTTGTTCATCATAAGCTGAATCAAACTCACATTTTACCTTATATATTCTTGAAGAAATAATACTCTTCTTCTTCCCTTGATAATCATAAGATATACTTACTGTAACAACCGCATAAAAATTATCGGGAGGAATATCCCCCAATAGTAATAGTAATCATACTGCTCCGGAACAGAATGCCCGATCACCTCTGAAGGATTGTTCCGCTTCTTATTTATAGGAGTATCCGTCAGACTAAAGGAAGAATCACTATAAATCAACTCTTCATCAAAACCATACCAGACCCAACTAGATGGTGCAAGCTCTGTCACACAAACATACTCCATATTCACAGAATAATCTGTAATATAAGTATCCAGGGATTAATATTTATAATTGACTCTATTGGAGTTTTATAGCTATATAAGGAGCATCCAATACGGCTTCTTGTACTGCTCCCATCTCTATCCGGCTCACCATAACTCTAGAATAATGACCAAACTTTAGTGCCAGATTTTGGATCAAACTCCA
Source organism: uncultured Bacteroides sp. (assembly GCA_945965395.1). Taxonomy (GTDB): domain Bacteria; phylum Bacteroidota; class Bacteroidia; order Bacteroidales; family Bacteroidaceae; genus Phocaeicola. The sequence goes on along the minus strand of CAMFND010000160.1, from coordinate 42,889 downwards.
AACGCCTGAATACTGCTCTTCTACGTTAGAGGGGGATGATAATTTTCCCGGGAAAGCTACTCCCACATATCCAGTTTCATTCTTAAGATTTTTTACCGAAGGATTTATCCGATCATAAAAAGAGATAGAACTCCATGGTTTGGGGACGCCAGGTAAGTTCCCGGTAATTTCTCCTCCCATCTTTATAGTCCCGTTTGAAGTTAAATGTACTTCCTGAGTTTCAGTAGCAGTACTGGAACCAAAAATGAATTTCAAACCAGCTAAAATTGCAGACTAAAAATCACCTGTCTTTGCCTTCACCAATGCATTTATTACCTTTTGCCCGAAGCTAGCCTTAACATCATCTTCTGGATCCTGCCCTTCACTCTTCTTTACAAATGAATCAACCAGTTTTTTGGCACCAAATCCTGCTAAACTTGCAATACTATCAAACACCCCATTCTTCTCTACCGTTTTAACAATAGTTCCTTCTATCTTTGATTGAGTTGTACCAGATAAAGTATGTGATAAATAAAATCTATTAAAAGTACCAAAACCAATATACACATCCTTATAATTTTGTGTATATGGAAACTCTAGTTCAAATCCATTCCAACCGGAAGAAAATCCATTACTTGAGTTTTTTGTTGCATTAGCAACGGCTACCTTATCATAATGTAGTTCATTATCAGGCGAAGCTACATATTCATTTAAGTTAAACAGAGGAGAAGCTTTCAAATCCGAGTCAAATTCCCACATTCCATTATTTCCTAAACCCGGAGAACCTTCATTATAATAAAATACTTTAAAGAACCCCGTCAAACGATTATACAAAAATAAATAGTTAACTTCTAAATTTACTCCCATTGTTGTGAATGTATGAGACAGCATAATCCAAGCATCTTCTTTTTTACATCTAACGCAAAATCGGAAGTAAAGTTATGGGAACTTCCAGAAGCAGCCCAAGACAAAGTCACACTATCTCCTGTTGTCAAAGTAACAAACTCCTTATTCTCCCAATTATCCATCAAGTCTGGATTAAGTGTAGACAAGATATCTACTCTACTACGACTTTGTACCTCTCCACTAGGGATACTTAATAACTCATCTTCAGTACATGCTACTATCACAAACATAGAAAACAGTAACATCATATAGTTTACTCTCATAAATCTTTAATTTAATAATTCTCAAATCCAAACCCTTCTCTGAACGGATAAAACACGTTCTTCCACAATTCCCAGCGCTCGCATCGCACCACCTCCTCCGGTACGGTGCCTTGAAACTCATTCTGGTAAAGCCAAGGAAGAGGACCGTCGTATTCCGTAAAATAGCGCCAGTCGATTGCCGTCAGGTAATTGTACGACACATTAAAAGGTATGCCCAGGTTGCTCAGTTCAAAAGGGAGCTTTCCGGTGAAACCGTTCCTGACAAGCGAAAGCTGCTCCAGCCGTGTGCACTGCCCCAGTTCGGGAGGAATCTCGCCCGCTATCTCCCGGTTCCAGTCTATCGACAGCTCACGCAACGTAGGAGCCAGTCGGGCAATACGGGGAGAGAGTTCTCCATACAAGCTCGTCCCCACAATGCGCAGCCTCACCAAAGGGCAGTCATAGAGCGATTCCGGAATACGGCCCGTCAACTGGTCCTCATCGTGCACTACCAGACTCTCCAGCCTGTCCAGCTGCCCCAGCGATTCGGGCAGGCAGCTTCCCGGCGGACAGTTGGAAGCCGTTATCTCCAGCCCTGCCACTTTCCGGAGGCCGGTTTCCTCATCAGTGGTCCATGCAATGTTCTTCCATGTGTCCGGATTCTTCAAGTCCCACTGCACTTCCCACTTCTCGCCCAGCATCGCACGATGGAACTCCAGCAGGACCAGGCTGTCAGACAGTTCCACTGTGGGAACAGGCTCCGGCCTGACAGGCACATCGTCCTTACACGAAGGAAGTACTCCTCCGGCAAGCACCGCCAGGCATACAGTCAAAATAAATTTGTGCCACATAATAAATTGATTTAAGTGCTGTTTAAATAAAACTTACACCCGCATCAGGGGCTGCTAAAGAGGTCCCGCCTGCGCCCAGGCCAGGAAAGGTTCATTATCAAGGTTGTTCCCCAAATATAAGAAAGAAATCCGAGTTCTCCTGACTGCAAGGGAACAAAATGTCAAAGCCCGGAGTGCATACCTCCAGACACCTGCACATATTCTCTGTTTCACAGTGCGGGATATGTGTTTCACAGTGTGAAATATATATCCCACACTGTGGTTTATGTATCCCACACTGTGAAACAGAGAATTTGCCGGGACGTTCGGAAGAAAACAGACCGGGAAGAAAAGAATTTTTCAGGAAGTACGGACACTTTTTTCTGGAAACACTCCTCCCAGCAAGCCGTTCTTTGCCCCACACATCTCATTCCCGAGAAGAAAATAAAGAAGAAAACATACTATCTCACAGTACCTTAGCAAATAAACAAAAATAGAGAAAGGATTTATATCAATTATTTTACAATAAATTGGCTTTATTCTTCAATCTTTTTATATATTTGCGACTCAAAAGTAAAAGCTATACGGGCAACCGCTCTGCCATCAACGATTTCACAACAGGAGAACCTATTCCAGGCACGGAAAGTACCAGCCCGAACTCCATGGCCATGCACTGGATCAGCAACAGCACCATGCTGACAACCCTTACCGCCAAATACGACATAAGCTTCGGGAAACATGTTATCAACCTGCTGGCAGGTACGTCATACGAGCACTATAACTATGAACGTCTCTACAGCAAGCGTACCGACTTTGTCAGCGACGGACTGGAAGATATAGAACAAGGAAACGAAGTATCCAAGGAAACTCCGGGTGGAAGCCCCATTGTAGAGAGCAAGATGTTGTCCTACTTCGGTCGTGTAAACTACTCCTGGAACGACCGCTACCTGCTGGAAGTGAATGTCCGTGCCGACGGTTCTTCCCGCTTCTACAAAGACAACCGTTGGGGTGTGTTCCCTTCCGTATCTGCCGGCTGGCGTATCAGTGAGGAGTCGTTCATGAAACCCGTCACATGGATTAACAATCTGAAACTCCGTGCCTCTTACGGTACACTAGGAAACATCAATAACGTAGGATACTACGACTATTTCCGCCTGATGTCAAGCGGCAGCAATTACAACTTCAGTGATACAGCCGTGAAAGGCGTAGTGGAAGCACAGATTCCGAACACTTCTTTAGGATGGGAAACCGTTGCCCTGACCGACATAGGTCTTGACTTGGACATACTGGACAACAAGCTGAGCATCTCGGCCGACTATTATATCAAAAATACCAGCGACATCCTGTTAGGCTACAACGTACCGAGAGAAACTGGAACCCCAGTCTGAACCTCGGTAAAGTGCGCAACAAGGGGTTTGAAATGGCCGTCACCCACCGCAACCAGATAGGTGACTTTTCTTACTCGGTCAGCGCCAATATCGCCACCAACCACAACGAGATTACCGACCTGGCCGGTTCTGACAACATGATACAGAACGCCGGCGACAACGTGCGCTGGATTTTGAAAGAAGGCGAATCCATCGGCTCCTTCTACGGACTGAAAACCGATGGACTCTACACGCAGGAGGAAATTGATGCGGGCCGCTACTATTACTACGGACGTGCCCCACAGGCCGGCGACATCAAATACGTGCCTCAGCGTGAAGGTGTAAAATACGCATGCGATTTGGCAAAAGGCGAGTCCACAGCCAATGCGTCCATCACGGATGACGACCGTACCATCATCGGAAAAGACGTGCCTGACTTCACTTACGGTATCAACCTGAGCCTGCAATGGAAGAACTGGGAAGTGAGCGCCTTCGGCCAGGGAGTTTCCGGCACCAGTGTCGGTTTTGAATCAGAACAGGTATTCGCCTTCATGTTGAACTCTAACCCGAGAAAATACCATTTGCAACGCTGGACAGAAGAGAATCCGAACGCCCATGCGCCGGTGCCCCGTCTGTACGGAGGTACTTCTATGGATGAATACAACAAACATTTCTCTGACAACCAGTTGTTCGACTCCGACTACTTCCGTATCAAGACCTTGTCATTGGGCTACATGGTTCCGCAGAACGTGGTGACTAAATGGGGCATTTCTTCATTGAAGCTTTTCCTCACTGCAGAAAACCTCTTCACGCTCCGTGCGGACAAAGTCATGAAAGACTTCGACCCGGAATCATCTACCGGACGCGGCATCTCTTCACTAGGAACCAAGTCTGTGGCCTTTGGTGTAAATTTATCATTCTAAAAACACAATAAATGATTACCATGAAACTCAACTATATCACTTTCTCGGCACTCTTCTGTGCCACTCTGGCCACTTCCTGCGACCTGGAAGTGACCCCACCATCAGACATCTCTACCGAGACCTTCTGGAAAAACGAAAACGACGCCTGGAGCGCACTGAACGGTGTGTACGCCCAAATGCCCGGCTTTGACATCTGGGATGAAATGTACACGGACAACGCCCACAGCCACAAGCCTTGGGAAGGTCCTTACGAACTGCTTCAGATGAACGGCATCACAGCCGGAAACGACTTTGGCTACGACTACAGCACAGTACGTATCGTCAACACCTTTCTGCAGAACGTGGACCAGTGCGACATGGACGAGAGTCTAAAGGCACGGATGAAGGCAGAAGCCCGCTTCTTCCGTGCTTGGAACTACCTTCAGCTCGTGACCCGTTTCGGCAAGGCTTACCTGTTTGAGAACGTACCCGAATACAACGCGCCCCAGGTACGCTGTGACTCTAAGGAGAAAGTACAGGCCTACGTGTTGAAGGAATTGGAAGAAATCGCCGAAATCCTGCCTGATGAATACAACGGCAACAAGTTCTACGAAGCCGGACGTATCACCCGAGCAGCGGCCTTGTCTGTACGTGCACGTGCCGCGCTTTATTTCGGCAACTATCCAGAAGCCGAGAAGTCGGCTGGACTGGTCATCAGCGAAGGCCACCACGACTTGTTCCACGTGACCAGCCTGAATGCCAACCAGCAGAAAGAAGCGAAAGAAATGGAACAATACATTGACTTCGCCCAGCATCCGGAAATCGACAAAGATAAATTCATCAAAGGTATGTTCAGCTACGAAACCCTATGGCATGCCGAGAATGCTAATCCGCAGAACCCAGAATACATCCTGACCAGAGAATACATGGCCGATGATAACAACTACGACGGTTCACGCTACACCTACATCCGTCCCAGCCAATTAGTTTCCGGCTACAGTTCTTACGAACCGATGCAGGATTTGGTGGATGCCTACTGGGCCGTGGACGGGAAAACACTGCCCGCCGCCTCAATTACACAGGAACAACGGATGAGGAACTATGCGGATATGTGGCAGACCTACTTTTTCACACAGAATGAAGAAACAGGACTCACCGAATCACTGAAACCCGACAAGTATCGGGAAAAAGTGAAAACACTGAATATCAAGACCATCCCCTACATGCAGGAATTCCGTAACCGCGACAGCCGTCTGTACGCCTCCATTCTATTCCCGATGAAAGGCTGGCAGGAAACCGACTTCCCCGGTGAATTTTATTACATGTGGGACCCACTGAAATCCGGAGTAGACGGAAATGAATCCTGGACGGGCTACAGCTACCGAAAAATGGTGTCACTTACTCCCTACAAAGGCTACAACAGTGCGGAAGACTATCCGGTGCTCCGCTATGCAGAAGTGCTGCTGACTTATGCTGAAGCACACATCATGACCACAGGATGGGACAACAAGGTAACTACTGAACTGAACAAGCTTCGTAGCCGTTGTGGTATGCCGGATGTCCCCACTTCCCTATCCAAGGACGAGGCCATTGAGTTTGTACGCAACGAACGACGTATCGAGCTGGCCGGGGAAGGACACCGCTACGAAGACATCCGCCGCTACGGCACGGAATACTGCGCCAAGGTCATGAACGGACCAACCTATGCTCCGTGCTTAAAATATGATTCACAGAAACAAGCATGGAGCGATACCCCCCTCACAGTCGTAAACAAGACATGGGATAACCGTCTGATGTGGATGCCGATACCGACTTCCGCCATTGATGTCAACCCGTTGCTGAAGGAAGACCAGAATCCGGGATATTAATATTCATCACTCACAGCAAAAGGTTGTCAGGCTGAAAAGCGCAGCCGGACAACCTTTTTTATTTTTTCTAAAAAACACTTACTTTGTAGATAGTTATTTTTAACCAATAGAACCATGAAAACCAAACTCGTTTGCCTCACACTGCTTGCGACCTTGTGCCTTCCTTTCTACGCACAACATGTATATGAAATGGCTCATTTCGGCATTCGGCCGGGAAAGAAAAGCAACATGTCTGCCCGCATGGAAAAGGCACTTGCAAAAATTAAGAATGAAGTAAAGAATGGAGAAACGGTAACTTTACGCTTTCAAAGCGGTACCTATCATTTCTACCCAGAAGGAGCTGCCGAACGCACGTATTACATCTCCAACCACGACCAAGACAATCCCAAGAAAGTCGGACTGGCACTGGAAGACATGAAATCGCTGACAATAGAAGGAAACGGAGCGGAATTTATCTTCCACGGACAAATGATTCCGGTGTCTTTGCTCGGAAGTACAGACTGTACCCTGCAAAATTTCAGTATCGATTTTGCTAATCCACACATAGCTCAAGTGGAAATTATAAAAAATGAAGGAGAAAAAGGAATCACCTTTCAACCCGCTCCATGGGTAGAGTACCACCTGACAAAAGACTCGGTTTTCGAAACAAAGGGAGAAGGTTGGAAACTTCGCCCGATGTCGGGTATCGCTTTTGAAAAGGCCAGCCGACACATCGTATACAATACCAGCGACATCAGCTGCCCGACCAAAGGTTGTTCCTTGGTAGGAAAGAATTTGATATATGCTCCTAAATGGAAAGACAAACGGCTTCCGGCAGGTACTATTGTCGCCATGCGTTCATGGGACCGTCCGACTCCTGGTATTTTCTTGTCACACAACACCCGGACCACAATAAAGAATGTCAAGGTACATTATGCACAAGGCATGGGCCTACTGGCCCAGCTATGCGATGACATCACGATGGATGGTTTTGGTGTATGTTTGAAAGGAGAAAATGACTCCCGCTATTTCACTACTCAGGCCGATGCAACCCATTTTTCTCAATGCAAAGGAAAAATCACCTCTGTCAACGGATTGTATGAAGGTATGATGGACGATGCCATCAATGTGCACGGCACCTATTTAAAAGTGATCCAACAAATTGACACCCATACTCTCAAAGCCCGTTACATGCACGACCAGGCCTGGGGATTTGACTGGGGATTTCCCGGCGACAGCGTACAGTTCATCCGTTCACAAACCATGGAACTGCTGGACGGAATAAATTGTATTGAACGCATTACAGCCTCAGACAAACCGACAGCAGACGGTGCCCGTGAGTTTATCATCCGTTTCAAACAGCCACTTCCCGAAGCTTTAAGCGAACAGACTGACTTCGGTATTGAAAATCTGACATGGACACCAGAGGTTTATTTTGCCGGTAATACCATCCGCAACAATCGCGCCAGAGGTTCTCTGTTCAGTACACCTAAAAAAACAATCGTAGAAAACAACTTGTTTGACCATACCTCAGGGACAGCTATTTTATTGTGTGGTGACTGTAACGGCTGGTATGAAACGGGGGCCTGCCGGGAAGTAATCATCCGTCACAATCGGTTCATCAATGCACTGACCAATATGTTCCAATTTACCAACGCCGTAATTTCCATTTACCCGGAAATTCCCGATTTGGAACATCAGGTAAAATATTTCCACGGAGGAAAACCAGGCGCCATCCAGATTACAGACAATGAATTTGACACATTCGATGCGCCCATCCTATATGCCAAGTCGGTAGACGGACTCATCTTTAAGCAAAACAAGATTAAAACGAATAATGCCTACCGCCCTTTTCACTGGAATCAAAACCGATTCCTACTGGAAAAAGTAAACCGGGTAGAAATTACCGAATAACATTTACAAAAAAAAACGGGGCCTTAAAAGCCCCGTTCTTTAATTACCATCCTGCATGCTCCTTCTTATTTTCATGCACGATAGTCCCCCTATTCTTTTCACCAGTATAGTTCCATTCTATCTCATCTACATATTCTTTTCCCTGATAGCTGACTACAGCCTTCAATATATTCTTTCCCTGAGCCAGCGTCACTTTATCAAATACATAGTGTACCTCTGTATATCCTTTATGGATACCTTCCAAAGGTTTCCCGTTCAGGTATACCACCGGAGTTCCAATATTGGAATACACAGTTACAGAAGTTTCTTTTCTTTCTCTGTCCACATTACGGCGCTGTGTCAGATAAAGTACAGGTTCCTTACTCCAGTTAGCTTTATACCAATAATAAGAATCCTTCTTAATTTTACGGTCGAAAGTCACCATTCCTTTCAAGTTACGTGCAGGAACTCCTCCACGCTCCCACATAGGCACAGCAAAATCAAACATATTCCATAGGTAAGAAGCGATAATGTAAGGGTGTTCAGCAATCACGCTCCACTGATACTCATGTACTTTTGTCTGGAAAGTCTCAGGATAAAAAGGCTTTCCCCAGTTCAAGGCATCTCCTAGATATTCAGTTTGATGCTCTAAGTTCGCATCCGCCCCATATTCTGTCAACATCAGTTTCTGCCAGGGGTAATTTTTTTCCAGACCTTCCACCCAAGGTTTGATATCCTGTATCTTTCGTTCATACCAGCCAAAGTAGCGGTTCATTCCTTGAACATCTGCATTCTGGTTCACCGGATGTTCAGCATGTCCATAGCCATTCACAGCAGCCGTATAGCGGTCCGGATCATCCGTCTTACACACATCGTGCAACGAACGGGTCAATGCAGCCGTGTAACCATGCGGATGATACACCTCATTATGAATTCCCCAAATATAAATGGAAGGGTGATTAAAATTCTGTCGAACCAATTCCCTCATCTGCTGATGGGCATTATCCCATTCCTGCCCCGTCACCCGATTTACAAAAGGAATCTCAGCCCAAACTATCAGTCCCAGGCTATCGCATTTGGCATACATATACTCTGCCTGCTGATAGTGTGCCAGGCGAATGGTGGTAGCTCCAATATCCATAATCATGGCTAAATCCGCGTCGTGTTCCTGATTTGTCAACGCACTGCCCTTTCCCCACCAGTCCTGATGGCGAGTTACTCCATACATGGGATATTTCTCTCCATTCAGGAAAAAGCCTTTCCCGGCCACAATTTCATATTTACGGATACCCAACGGCTGTACCACTTCATCAATCACCCGTCCCTCCTGCTTCAGACGGGATACTACCTTATATAAATAAGGTTCTTTCCGTCCCTGCCACAAATGCGGACGTTTTAATTGGAAAGAAGCCGTATACGACTGCATACCTTGCGGAGTCAACTCCAAACTGCGTATATGCTTCTTCACCAGCTTGCCTTCCGCATCATAGATTACATTCTCCAGTTCTAATGTTTCCGGTTGTAAGGAAGCATTGTCCAGTTTTACCTTTACATTTACTTCCGCTGCACTTTTCGACACATTTTTCTGGGTAATATAGACTCCTGGAGAAGCATAATCTTCCACCGCAATATGGCAAGGCTCTGTTACTACCAACGACACCGGGCGATAGATACCCCCATACACGCCAAAAAGGCTGTGGTTCACCGGAATGACATCCGGACGAGCTGTATTGTCAGCCTTCACCACAATCTCATTGTTTTCTCCATATTTTACCTGCTCACCAATCTCACAGACAAAGGCGGAATATCCTCCCTTGTGCGTACCCGCCAGATAACCGTTAACATACACTTCCGTGCAAGTGCCCACGCCTTCAAAGCGCAAGAACAAACGCTTCCCCTTCATGGTCTCGGGAATCACATAAGTCTTACGATAATAAGCCGCCCCCTCATAAAAAGAGTTTGTCTTCACCTGCATATCCTTCGCATTCCAGGTATGAGGGATAGTCACCTCTGTCCATTTACTCTCCCACTGGGCAACTGCCTTCATCATGTCTGTTGCAAACGGCCCTTTTTTAAACAACCAGCCATCATTAAAGCTGATTACCTCTCTCGAAAAAGCGCCTGTCGCACACAGACCAGACAACAGGCACGCTCCTATAATCTTATATAGTTTCATTTTTCTGCCATTTCATACAATTCACATCCGGCCATCAGGAAAGCACCCACGCCATACACTTCCGTCATGTCGCGAGTTACTTTCCTGGGGTCGGCGCCAATAGGCTGTACATATCCCAACTTCCCATTCTTTTCTACCGCATCGGTCAAAGCCTTCCAGCCTTTTTCCAAGACCGGCAAAAAAGCATCTCTGTCCAGCAAATGCTGGTTTACCCCATAAGCAAGTGCATATACGATGAATCCTGTCGCACTAGTTTCCGGTGAAGGATAAGATGCCGGATCCAACAGACTGGCATGCCAGTAACCGTCAGCACTCTGCAATTCGGCTACTCTTGTAGCCAGCGTCACAAATAATTCCTGATAAAATTTCCGGGAAGGTTCATCTCCAGGCAATGCTTTCAGAATTTCAGCCAGTCCGCCAAGTACCCATCCGTTTCCACGGCCCCAGAATACCTTCTTCCCGTTTGCTTCCTGTTTACCAATATAGCGAGTGTCACGATAAAAGAGATTTTCGTCTTTGTCAAAAAGCAAATCGTAAGTAGCCTTGTATTCCCGGTTCATAAAATCAAGGTATTTTCTGTCTAAAGTCTGCCCGTAAAGCTTGGCATACACAGGAGGCGCCATAAACAGCGCATCACACCATGACCAGCGTGTCAAGGTTTCCATCTTGCCATAATCCAACTGCATGGAAGCCATCGGCATATTTTCTACTACCCAGTTGGCTCGTGCCATTACAGGTGTAATCATCTTCTGTTCCTTATATTTCTGATACAAATCAATGAAAGGCTGACCTACGGCAATAAAGTCGGCATGGTACATCCATTTCCCCATCTGAAAATGATTGCGTCTTCCTATCTTCAGAAGCCAGTCATAATATGTTCGGTTACCATCCTCCCCTTCTGTCAGCTCTGCCCAGTCTATCATGCCCATGTACAACGCCGCATTGGTCCAATCCAAATCACCATGTTCATGACGTTGGTCCGGATTGGCTATCTGCCAGTCGGCCACGCGCTTCATTACTTCCTTTATTTCCGATTTTCTGAAATTCGTCTGTCCCCAAACTGTAAGGGTTGAAAACAACAGACAGGCACACATCCAAAAATGTTTCATAGTTTTTCTTTCTATGATTAAGTCAAAGCAGCCTTATATTTATCCACAGAGCCATTTACTATTTCTACTTTTAATTTAATGACGAATGGATCACCTATTATCTTCTCTGGTACTTTAACATTATATTCGTTATTTGTAGTTTCCACCACTTTCACCTTCTGCCCATCTAGTGTAACAGCCTCTACCGGCTTTAATTCTTTTGGTGTCTTCACTGTCAACCATTTTGAGAAAGGCAGATTAAATACAACCATATAGATATCATTTCCATTACGGGTATAGTAGCCCCAATCTTGTTTTTCTAAGCCAGCATAGTCACAACCATAAACACACTCACCATTCTTTTTCATCCAACGTCCAACAGCCTCAGACACCTCTTTTTCTTCATGACGGAAATCACCATCAGGTTGAGGGCCGAAATTCACGACCATATTACCACCCATAGATACAGCATGTACAATTCGTTCTAACACCTCTACAGAGTTTTTTACATAACTTAATGACCAATCCTTATGATACCCCCATTGATTTTCAGGAATAGTCATACATGCCTCCCAGTCCCATTTTGTCACCTTTAAATCTTTTACCGGATCTGGCAACCGACGTTCATACCCCGACTCATAATCCCCCATCAAATGACCATTACTATCAAAATGACGCTTTCCATAATCATCTGCACGTAAACGGCTATTAATAGTAACCCCGGGAAGCATCTCTTTCAACATTTGTTCTACATGAGCTGTCCACCATCCATTTTTTTTGATACTTTCATCCCATGTACCATCAAACCAGAAATCTTTTACAGTAGGGTAAAGACTTGCTAATTCTTTCAATTGATTATCTGTAAACTCGAGAAAACGTCGAAAAGCAATCTCATCATCTTCTGACTTTATATCATAACGGTAATCAGGATGACTCCAATCCATGACTGAGAAATAAAAATGCACATCAATGCCTTCTTTGTTATAAGCTTTTACCAGTTCTCCTAAAATATCTTTTTTATAAGGGGTATTTGCCACTGTATATTTAGTATATTTACTAGGCCATAAACAGAATCCTTCATGATGCTTAGTCGTAATTTTCACATACTTTACTCCCATTTCTTTAGCCATTCTAGCCCACTTAGTTGCATCAAATCTTTGAGGATTCCATTGATTCATTAATTCCATCCACTCTTCAGAAGGAACATTTGCCCAACTCTTTAACCATTCTGCTGCCCCATTATAGACCTTTCCGTTCCATTCACCTCCAGGAATAGCATATAATCCCCAATGAATAAAAGCTCCCAAACGATGACTACGAAAACGTTCCATTGCCGCATCGTGACGTTTGCCTAAACGATCTGCACCATATTTAAGCATTATCTCCTGTTCTGCAGGTAACAAATCTGATGATTTTTTTTGCTGAGCACATAAATTGCCACAAGCAACCAATAATAATACGAAAGTTAATATTCGGTTTCTCATAATATAATTTTTTTTAGCTGTAACAAAAATAGAAGGAATATATAAATCCATATATTATCACTAGTTCTCAATCCTCCACCTATTCTCTTTTTGGAAGATTTGTACACTTTATTCGGACGTATTTGCCATTTAATACAATAGCCTATTCGTTTTTTTCTCTATTTTTGTACCTAGAAAATTACTAAATATATGAGAAACTTTGCCATTCTTATTTTCTGCTTCATTGCATACATAACAATACAAGCTCAAGATTTATACTTCAAACACCTCGGAATTCCAGATGGATTGTCTCAAGTTTGCATACATACTATTTTTCAAGACGAATTCGGAGCTGTATGGATTGGTACAAGCGAAGGGCTAAATCGTTATAATGGAAATAACGTATTAGCTTTTCCCTTGACTAATTCTGAAAAAAAAATATTTAACAGCAATATAGGGAGAATAAGTGGCAATAGAAATGGAACATTGTATATTATCTCTGAAGGAGACTTACTCAGTATTAACTTATATACTCAAAAAGTAGAAAAAATAAGAGATAAAGGGGTGTATAATCTTTTCTGCGAAAAAGATACATTATGGATAACATGTACTGATGGCATATATTATTATACACAACAAGAAAAGAAACTTTCTTTATTTACCCAGAAACCTAATAAAATAACCAATTTATATATTGACAATGATACTATATGGGCTATCAATTCAACAGCACTATATCGTATTTCAAGAAAGAATCCTAATGATATAACAAAAGCTGCAGACTTTAATAATGGGAGTTGCATTTTTGTAGACAAAAAACATAATATATGGATTGGAGGATGGAATGGATTATACCGTTTCACCCCCTCGCAAACTCTGATTCATTACACAAGTAATGACACCCCAAGAACAATATCACATAACCAAATACGTGATATTATTGAAGACAATTATGGGAATATATGGATTGGTTCCTTCAAAGGAATCGATTGTTTTCACCCAGAATCTAATTTCTGGACACATTACACAGAATATGGAGTATCTCCCAATACACTAAGCCATTGCTCTATACTTTCATTATGTAAAGATATACAAGGTAATATCTGGGCAGGAACATATTATGGAGGTGTCAATATATTTAACCCCAATCCGTCTAGTGACTACTTTTACCATGCAGATCCTTTAAAAAAGAACTGGCTTAACTTTCCTGTAACTGGAAAAATGGCAGAAGACAAAAAAGAGAACTTATGGATTTGTACAGAAGGAGGAGGGCTACATAGCTTGAACCGTACCACAGGAAAATTCACACAATATATCCATCAACCGGGAAATAATCAAAGTTTGGGAAGCAACAACCTAAAATCAATATTATATAATACCCAAAATGAAAAACTATATATAGGAACTCATTTAGGAGGAATGTACATCTTAGATTTAAAGACTCAAACAGGACATCGTCTTACTCACAAAACCGATGATATACAATCACTCCCTTACGACATTGTCAATGAAATTCAAAAATATAAAGATGGACTCATTGTATTAACACAAGGAGGGGTTACCTTCATGGATATTCACAATGAAAAGTTCCTTCCTCTCTCAAACGACCCAAAAATAAATCAAGTATTAAACCAAAAGTTTGCCTATGAAACTTTCCTAATTGATAGCAGAGAACGATTATGGTTAGGACATGTAAAAGGAGGGGTCACATCTATCAATCTCAGAAACAACCAATTAACTTATTATAAGCTTGATTCACTCAAACAAAGTGGCGTGTCACAAATTTTTGAAGATTCTCAAGGAGAAATCTATATCTGCACTATTGGATCAGGTATATTTCATTATCTAAACCATAAAAACTTTTTTGAAGCATACAATGTTGGCAACCAAAGTGTACCTAATAATTTTTGCTACTATCTATGTAATTCAAATAAGCCCAATAATTTGTACCTGATTCACGGGAAGGGATTATCTATATTTAATACACAAAGCGGAAAAACAGAAAACACATTCCGTTTTTTTAATCAGACCTACAGTTTAGGCTCAAGCCTATTTAAAGATTCCAAAGGTAGACTTTACATAAGTGGAACTAATGGATTAGCTGTTATTCAACAACAAACTCTCGACAATACTCCACAATCACAAACTGTTTCCTTTGACAGATTATTTGTATATAATCAAGAAGTATTTCCTGGTGACAGTACAAAGATATTATCACATATATTAAACAAAACAAATACGTTAGATCTTTCATATAATCAAAATAATATCACTATTGAATTTTCAACATTTAATCACTTCAACGATTTATATCAATCATTTGAATATTTTCTCCAAGGCTTTGATAACAGCTGGAATCAGACGCATGGACGAAATATTACTTATACTAACCTCCCCCCAGGAAATTACAAACTAAGACTACGTCCTGTTGCTCAAAATCAGTCAACAATACAAGAAGCACAATTAAACATTCATATAGCCCCACCATTTTATGCAAGTTCATGGGCATATACAATATATATTCTTCTTACATTAGGAGTCATTTTATTGATTATTAATTTCATAATCAAACAAACGTCTTTACGCTCATCATTAAAATTCGAAAGAAAGGAAAAAGAAAGAATAGAAGAATTAAACCAACTAAAGATAAATTTTTTCACAAATATTTCACACGAGTTTCGCACACCTCTAACCCTTATCTTAAGCCAGTTGGAAACATTGCTACAAACTGATTATTTAAGTACAGCCATTCATAACCGAATCTTGCGTATATATAAAAACGCATGGAATATGAGAAAATTAATTTCAGAATTGCTTGACTTCCAAAAGCAAGAAGAAGGAGGTCTAAAATTAAAAGTAGAAGAGCATAATATGGTCAGTTTTGTCCATCAAATATATACTTCCTTCCACGAAATCGCATCTCAAAAGGAGATTGAATACCATTTTCAAGCTTCAACGGAAAATCTGCCAGTCTGGTTTGATGAACTACAAATGCAAAAAGTATTCTCTAATCTTTTATTAAATGCTTTTAAATATACTCCCACACATGGCTGCATAAACATAGAAATTTATTCGAACAATAAAGATGCAATAATAACAGTATCTGACACAGGTATTGGAATCTCAGAAAAAGATATACAGAAAATCTTCAATCAGTTTTACCAAGTAGAATCTCAGCCGAACTCACTAACTCCAGGTACTGGTATCGGGCTCTCTATTGCCAAAAATATTGTAGAACTGCATCACGGCAATATTACAGTTCACAGCACTTTACAGAAGGGCACTCGTTTCACAGTATCACTCCCTCTTGGGAAACAACATTTTAAAGAAGAAATATTAACATATGCGAGTCAAACTGAAGCTATTTTGCCAGCAGATTCGGAAATTAGGCTTTCAACATTCTACATTCCTGAAAAAGACGAAGAAATCGAAATAGAAGGAAAACAAGAAAAAGAAAATATAAACAACCCAGTCCTACTTTTGGTCGAAGATAATGAAGAATTATGTAACATCTTAAAGGAAGTGCTTCAACATACATACCAACTACATATTACACACAACGGACAAGAAGCTCTAAACCTAGCTCAGGAACTCAATCCTGATTTAATAATTAGTGACCTCCTACTTCCCGGTTTATCAGGGAAAGAGCTCTGTTATAAAATTAAAAATAATATAGAACTATCCCACATATCCATCATTTTAATAACTGGACAAATGTCTGTTGAGAACATGATAGAATCATTTATGTTTGGGGCAGACGATTATATTATTAAACCGTTTGACATAAGAGTTCTTTTAGCTCGCTGCCGTAGTTTGTTAAAGAACAAAAAGCGCCTGAAGGATTATTACACCCATAATCCTTCTGTTCCCACAACAACAGAAGCAGATGCGATTAGTGAAGCTGATAGAAAACTATTAAAAAAATGCATAAACATTATACGTGAGAATTTTACTAACCCAGAGTTTGATGTAATGGTTTTAGCGAATCATCTTTGCATGGGCAGAAGCAAGCTATATACAAAATTCAAGCAGCTGGTAGGAATCCCCCCAAACGAATTCATCCTAAGAATCAAACTGGAGGAAGCTATGAGACTCTTAAAAGAACACCCAGAATTCAATATATCTGAAATATCTATCCAATTAGGATTTTCTTCTCCACGTTATTTCAGTAAATTATATAAAGCATATTTTGGCGTAGCTCCTCAAAGCATACGAAGCAAGAAAGAGAAATAGGGTAAAAATGTCCTGGTAAGGTGGTAGGATTTTCCATATACACATTTACCTACCGCAAATAAGACTTCTATAATTGGAGATTTTGTTTGGGCTAGGTATTTTCGCCACTAGAGAAAAAAACGATTTTATACATTAAATTAAATGTCTAAATCTATGAAAAAACCTATTGCTTACCTAAAATTAAATCATGTATTGCTATGCTCTGCCATAGGATTTACAAGCTTGAATGCTATGGCTGAAAGCACTAATAGTGCAATCAATGAAACATTGTCTGTTTTACGTACAAACCAAGGAAATCTAACCATAAAGGGTACAATTTCTGACAAAACAGGCCCTATTATCGGAGCCAATGTGATTATAAAAGGCACCACAAATGGAGTCATTACAGACATTGACGGAAATTTTACTCTTGAAAATGTCAAAAAAGGAGATATCCTTCAAGT
Source organism: uncultured Bacteroides sp. (assembly GCA_945965395.1). Classification (GTDB taxonomy): domain Bacteria; phylum Bacteroidota; class Bacteroidia; order Bacteroidales; family Bacteroidaceae; genus Phocaeicola. Next base: position 25,520 of record CAMFND010000160.1, on the reverse strand, counting down.
TTCATTCATAGGGTATTCCACTAAGGAAATAAAAATCTCAAATAATAACAATTTACAGATACAATTAGATGAAGATACTCAATCCCTAGAGGAAGTTGTGGTTGTAGGATATGGCTCGCAAAGAAAATCTGATTTAACAGGTGGTGTAACTGCTGTTGGAGAAGACAAACTCGGATTAGTATCCACCAATAACTTGATGGATAAATTAGCCGGACAAATTCCTGGATTAAATATCTCAACTGGTAATGCCCAACCTGGGGAAGACCAAACTTTGCGCATCCGAGGAAATAATTCATTAACAGCCAGTAACGCCCCTCTTATTGTAATGGATGGTATCCCTTATAGTGGTTCGTTAGGTGATATTGATCCAGACATTATTGAAAGTATGTCTGTATTAAAAGATGCATCTTCTGCCGCTATCTATGGCTCAAGAGGCTCTAATGGAGTTATTTTAATACAAACCAAAAAAGGAAGACAAGGTAAAGCTACTGTCACCTATAAAGGACAGGTTGGTATGGCTGAAACTGAGCGACGCCTTGATATGATGAGTGGAGATGAGTATTTACAATACCTTTATGACTACAAACATTTAAAAAATGGAACTCCTTACGACCAACTCACTCCTGAAGGCGTATTAGGGGCAGATGAACTAGCAAATTACAGAGCTGGACATACTATTGACTGGCAAGACAAAATGTTCCGCCAAGCTTTGGTGACTAATCATCAAATATCTCTAACTGGAGGAACAGAAAGCACCACATATATGGCATCTATTTCTCGCTTACGCCAAGATGGAGTTGTACGGAATACTGGCATGAAACGTACCAACATTTCACTTAACATTAACCAAAATTTAGGCAAATGGTTGAAAATCGGTATGAGTATGCAAGCCATACAAAAAGAATATGGAGGAGAACTTCCTTATCTGGAAGCAGGTCTTAAAATGAGCCCATTTGGTACATATTCAGATGAGGAAGGTAACCTGGAATATTACCCGATGAGCCGCAATACTTTATTCTATAACCCTATGTCAGATTGTGACGCCATAGAAGACAAGACAAACCGAAACGTATTTATTTCAACTTTTGCTGACATAACCCTCCCTGTAAAAGGGTTAAGTTTCCGCACAAACTTTGGATACAACTATCGCAACAATTTTGTCGGCACATATTATGGAAGAAATACTCTTACTGGTAGTAAAGTAGATGGAGCTGCTTCCATTGAAAATACACATTACTGGGATTATACATGGGAAAACATTCTCAAATATGAAAATACATTCGGAAAGCACAAAATTGATGCTACCGGCTTGTTCTCCATACAAGAAACGAATAAACAATATTCCCAGCAATCTGCGGAGAGCTTCGTCAACGACGAAGGAGGGTATCACAATATGGCTGGAGGAGAAAAAAATAAGTCACTATCTTCTTCGCTCACAGAAACAGCACTACTCTCTTACATGATTCGATTGAACTATGCATACGCAGGCAAATATTTGTTAACTCTGACTGGACGCTCCGATGGATATTCTGCTTTTGGAGCCAACAATAAATATGCCTTCTTCCCATCTGCTGCCACTGCATGGAATATTTCTTCAGAAGAATTTATGGAAAACACCCGCAACTGGTTGGACATGATGAAGCTACGCGTATCATACGGTGCTAACGGCAATCAAGGTATCAACGCATACCAAACCCTAGATCGACTGAGTCTGACACAATATGTCTGGGGAGATAAAGGTAACACTGTCAATGGTGTATATCTACCTACTAACGGAGTAGGAAATCCCAATCTGAAATGGGAAACAACTTATACATTCAATACCGGTATTGACTTTGGTCTCTTTAACGGACGCTTTAGTGGTAACATTGACTTCTATATCGCAAATACCAAAGATTTGTTAATGAACCGTACCGTACCTTATATGAACGGGTATAGAACTATCCTCGACAATATCGGACAAACTCGTAATGTGGGAGTAGAAATAGCATTGAATTCAATAAATATTGAAACAAAAGATTTCTTATGGAAAACAAATGTCAACTTCTCTCTAAACCGAGATAAGATTGTCAAATTACAAGAAAACGGGAAAGATGATATAACTAACAAATGGTTTATTGGAGAACCAACCAACGTTTACTATGATTACAATGTAATTGGTACATGGCAAACAGATGATCCACGTTGGAAATGTTTAGTAGAAAAGGATAATGCAGGAAACATTATCAGTGAAAAATGGGGATATTATACTGATGATTGGAAAGAAATTCAGAAAGGTGCAGAACCAGGTTCTGCAAAATTGGAAGATGCAGACGGAGATGGAGTTATTACAGCTGATGATAAAAAAATCATTGGATCCAAGTTGCCCAGCTTCCTTATGTCAATGACAAATAACTTTACTTATAAAGATTTCTATATGTCCTTTGTATTGAACGGTGTTTTCGGACAATGGAGACAAATGCATGACCAAAACTTTGATAGATGGATGCCTGAGTTCAATTACTTAAGTGGTATGAATTATTGGACAGAAAGTAACCCAACCAATGAAATGACTTCTCCATCCTACGTACCATACGAAAAACACTCATTCTATAAAAAGATGAATTACATACAACTAAAAAACATTACTATTGGATATAACATCCCAAAAACATTTACACAGAAACTGGGCATCACTTCAGCACGTGTGGATGTCAGTGTTAATAACGTTTGTACTTTCAGCAACATAAAAAATGCATTAAATTACGATAATGCCAAGGCAAATGACGATGAAAAAGGAGTTGTCGTTGGTTATCCTACCGCCCGTTCATACATGCTTGGATTAAACGTAACTTTCTAACCTAATTTATTAAACCTAAAAACCAAAAACACATGAAACATATTATTATATCAGCGGCTTTATCCGCTGTCACACTAATAAGTACAGGATGTTCTGGATTTCTAGATGAAGAAATGAAAAGCACATTAGGTCCAGATAATACATATACCAGCAGCTATGGTTTTGAGCTTGCTGCTACAGGACTTTACGGATGGGCTCGTTCTGAGTTCAACACCTGGGGAGGAGCAACAACCTCACAAGGACAAGCCTGTCCTTACGAAATGTTCCAGATTGCCACAGATATTGTGCATCAAGGACAACAGATGGATGGTTCTCTAACACCTTTTGAGAAACTATCATACACTCCTTCTACCACTTTTGTAGTGTCTTATTGGAACTGGGGATACGGACTGATTTCATCAGCCAATGAATTACTCAAATATGCCGATATTAATACAAACTGGGATAATGAAACCGACAAAGCCCTGTATCAAGCTACAGCCCGTTTCTTCCGTGCTTATGCCTACAGATATCTGGTATACCTTTATGGAGATATCCCTTACGTGGAATCTATTGAAACAGACTACCGCACAGATTTCACCCGCACTCCCAAAGCTGAGGTATTGGAAAAGATGATTAATGACCTGAAGTTCGCAGAAGAAAATCTACCTGAAAGCCCAGACAAGGTAGAAACAGGTAAACTTACTACATGGGCAGCAAAACATCTGTTAAGCGAAGTCTATCTGATGGCAGGGCTATACACGGAAGCTAAAACTAAAGCCGATGAGGTCATAACAAGCCCATACTTCCACTTAATGCAACAGAATGAACGTTTCGGAGCAGAAAAAGATAAGCCAGGAGATGTATTCCATGACATGTTCATTGAAAATAATCAAAATAGAACTTCCGGTAATATGGAAAGCATTTGGGTTATGCAATATGAATATAAGACTGACGGAGGAGGTGGAGCCAACGATGACTGGACACGCCGTGCATGGAATCCAAGATACTGGGATGGACTGGACGGATTTGTACTGGCCGACACCCTCGGTGGACGAGGACTAGCACAGATTGTACCACTCACCTGGTGGATTGAAAGCCCGGACAATTCCTTCTACGATGCGACCGACATACGTAATTCAGAATACAACATCAAGCGTCACTGGTATTACAACGCCACCGTAAAAGACAAACCAGAAATCCAGCCAGGTAAACTCGCCCCCATCACTGAGGAAACCCGTGCCAAGAATCAGATTTATCCGGTCATCACCAAGTTCTTCTACGGAAAAGCAGACGACCTACAATACACCGGAAGCAACAAAGACCGTATGAAATTCCGTTTAGCTGAAACCTATCTGCTGAAAGCAGAAGCTTGTATCCAGTTAGGTGATACTAAAGGAGCTAAAGAAGCCATTAATGCAGTAAGAAAACGTGCAGGCGCTACAGAAATTTCCGAAAGTCAGGCTACCATGGATTTCCTACTGGACGAACGCATACGTGAACTTGTTGGAGAAGAATTACGCAGATTCACATTGGCAAGAACAGGTAAATGGCTGGAACGGGTAAAGAAATACAACAGCTATTCTGCTCACATGGATGAGCACCATCTACTTCTCCCAATTCCTCAGTATATCATTGACCTAAATACAGGAGCTGAATTCCCTCAAAATCCAGGTTATTAATCACTATACTTCTATCAATATCTCCTTACAGGAAATTTCTTGTAAGGAGATATTTTAGCCTATAATTAAACATTAATCTTTTACAGCTACAATGACTAATCAATTCAAATTATTCTTATTCCTTCTCTTCGGATGCTTCACATCCTCCATATTTGCTTCTTATCCCTCATCACCCCTATCAGGAAATGAAGAACGAAAAATATGGATCAATACATTAGTTAAAATCTGTGACCCAGTGCTGACTAATCTGGCTAATGAAACATTGAAAATCAATATGCCACAAGAATCACTGGACCCTAAAAGAGGACACCAGTTTTCTCATCTAGAGGCTTTTGGTCGGACTGTATGTGGTATTGCCCCTTGGCTGGAACTAGGACCGGACAATACAGAAGAAGGAAAACTAAGAAGTAAATATATAAATCTTACCCTCAAGGCCTTATCAAATGCTGTCAATCCAGAGTCTGCTGATTACCTAAACTTTAAGACTCCCTATCAGCCACTGGTAGATGCTGCGTTTCTAGCTTTGGGCATATTAAGAGCTCCAACCCAACTATGGGGAAATCTAGATAAAGAGACACAGGCCAACTTAATAACCGAGCTAAAAAGAACACGTAACATTAAACCTTTTAATAACAACTGGTTACTGTTCGCTTCTACAATAGAAGCTACTTTACTTGAATTTACCGGGGAATGTGAGCTAAACAGACTGTTACATGGTATAGAAACATTCCGTGACAAATGGTATGTAGGAGACGGTATTTACGGAGATGGGCCACAATATCATGCAGATTATTACAACAGTTTTGTCATCCATCCCATGCTGACCGAGATACTACGTATCATGGAAAAGCATCAAGTAAAAGGAGCCGAATTCCTACCCACACAAATGAAACGTTTTACCCGCTATGCAGAGCAACAGGAAAGATTAATCTCGCCAGAAGGAGCATATCCGGTTATCGGACGTTCCATTGTTTATAGGATAGGAGCCTTTCACGCATTGTCTCATGCTGCATTATTACATAAACTTCCTAAAACTGTAACACCTGCACAAGTACGATGTGCACTTACTGCAGTTATTAAACGCCAGTTCAATGCTCCACATACTTTTGACTCAAAAGGATGGTTGCGCATTGGATTTACAGGAAGTCAAATCAGGATGTCTGAAACATACATCAATACAGGAAGTACCTATTTGTGTACATTTGGATTTGTAGCTTTAGGTCTCCCACCTACAGATTCATTCTGGAGTACAAACTTTACCCCTTGGACTTCTTTAAAAGCATGGAATGGAGAACAAGTAGAAGCAGACCACTCTATTTGATACCTATATTTTGTTTTTTGCATGGGCTGTACTTACGAATGAAAATTTTGAAGTACAGCCCCATTTTATTATCTTTGATACCCTAAAAACACTTCATCTACTTCATTATGAGAAAAGTTCTTACACTATTTTCAATTTTCTGCTTCTGGCTGGGATATTCCTGTACTATCCAGGCCCAACACATCTCGCAAAAAAACGAGTTTGAAGCATTAATGCAAAAAATACGGCAGGATTTCGCACAGAATCCAGACATTACACAAGGACTGGAAAAGTATAACACTCAAGACGGCTCGTTCACCGATGTGGATTATGCCAGCATCCAGCGTACCAACTGGCCTCCACTGGTACATATTAACCGCATTTCGGACTTCGTTTTTGCCTATACTAATCCCGAAAACAGATATTATCAGAATGAGGATTTGTATAATAAGATAGAAAAAGGACTTGAGTACTGGCATGAACGAAATCCATGGTGCCATAACTGGTGGTACAACCAGATTGCAGAACCGCAGGCTTTAGGCGTGTTACTCATTCAGATGCGTACCGGCAAGAAACAACTCCCTCATGAATTGGAAAATAAACTATTGGAACGTATAAAAAAGGATGGAGGGAATCCGGCCAAATGGACGGGAGCCAACCGCACAGACATTGCCCTCCACTGGATTTATCGCGCATGCCTTTCTAAAGATGCCGAAACGCTAGAGTTTGCACTGGAAAATGTCTATAACCCGGTAGTCTACACTACAAAAGAGGGATTCCAGCATGACAACAGCAACTTTCAGCACGGGCAACAATTGTATATCGGAGGATATGGAGATGAAATACTGAAAGGAGTCACTCAGGTGGCCATGTACACACGAGGCACACGCTTTGCCATACCTCAGGAGAAACTGGACCTCATCAGCAAATTCATGCGGGAAACATATTATCCGACCATACGAGGAAAATACATGTTGTTTGATGTCATGGGACGCAGTGTGAGTCGCCCAGGCGTTCCCGACAAATCTCATACAGCCTTATTTGCACAACGTATGGAAATTTTGGATACAGTTCATGCACAGGAATTCAGAGAAATCATTTCACGCTTGAAAGAGGAAAAACCGGCTGATTATGCAATCAAGCCCCAACATACACATTATTTCCGCGGAGATTATTCACTACATGTACGTCCAGAATACACCTTCGATGTGCGACTGGTTTCCAATCGTACCGCCCGTTGTGAATATGGCAATGGGGAAAACCTGAAAACTTACTTCATGTCCGACGGATGTACCAATATCGTACGAAGAGGAAATGAATATGAGGGTATTTTCCCAACATGGAACTGGAGCCGTATTCCAGGTACTACGGCCCCGCAACTGAAAGAAATTCCACTTGCTGCCAGCGACTGGCAAACACCGGGAACTTCTGATTTCGCCGGAGGGGTATCCGACAGTTTATACGGAATTACGACCTACCGCTACATGGATAATTACAAAGACATACAGACTGGAGCACACAAAGCCTGGTTTTTCTTTGATGAAGAAATCGTATGCCTGGGAGCAAACATTTCTTCTACAGCTTCTGAAAAAGTATACACCACGGTCAACCAATGCCTTGCATCGTCTGAACCGGCATCTATTTCTCTTTCCGGGAAGATGCAATCCATGGAACGAGGAGAAAAACATTATAAAAATCCTGAATGGATATGGCATGATGGCATAGGTTATCTGTTCCCGAAAGGAGGAAACATTGTGGCCGGTCAGCAAATACAGAGTGGAACTTGGTACGATATCAACCATAGTATCAACCGGAAAGAAGAAATACAAAACGATGTTTTCACCGTATGTATAGACCACGGCCTGCAACCTAAATCCGGAAGCTATGCATATATAGTACTACCTGGTAAAAATACTCCCGAAGCAGTAAAAAAATATAGTCGTAACAATCTTGTGGAAATTCTTCAAAATGATGCTGATATACAGGCTGCCAGACACAAAGGGCTTCATATCTGGCAGATAGTGTTCTACCGCGCCGGTCGTTTTCAGCACAAGGAGATGTCCATTGAAGTAGATAAACCTTGCGCGTTGATGATTAACCAAACCCAAGGACATGCTCCTGTTCTGCACATAGCCGACCCGGGACAAACAGGACAAGCTATTAATGTCATCATACAGCCTCGGAAGAAAAAAGCATATACCATTCGCATGCAGCCTGCAGAAAATCCGACTTATGCAGGAGCTACTCAATCATTCACTCTACAATAAGCCATGAAAACAAACCGAATTTTCTATTCCGCAATCGTACTGGGTACAGAAGCATGCAGTCTTCCTCATACCCTTATGGCCCAGCAACAGCCGCACATCATCCTGATAGTATCGGACCAACATCGAGGTGACGCCCTGAACTGCATGGGTAATCCCTCCGTCATCACCCCGAATCTGGACGCACTGGCGCAAGATGGTACCTTGTTTACTAACGGCTACTCCTCTGCTCCCAGCAGTACACCGGCCCGTTCCGGTCTGCTCACAGGTCTGTCTCCCTGGCATCATGGCATGCTGGGATATGGAAGAGTAGGCAGCCAGTACCGTTATGAAATGCCCCAGATGTTACGCGACTTGAATTATTTTACTTTCGGCATTGGAAAAATGCACTGGTTCCCGCAAAAAGCATTACATGGATTCCATGGTACACTCGTCGATGAAAGCGGCCGCGTAGAGACAAAAGACTTTATCAGCGATTACCGCCTGTGGTTTCAGATGCAGGCTCCGGGACTTAACCCGGACAGTACAGGTATCGGATGGAATGACCATGGCGCAGCAAAATATAAACTGCCCGAGGAACTTCATCCTACCGCATGGACCGGAGAGATGGCCTGTGAAATGATTCATAACCATAAGAAAGGCAGCAGACAGCCTCTTTTCCTGAAGGTTTCTTTTGCCCGCCCGCATAGTCCGTATGATCCGCCCCAGCGTCTGTCTGATTTATACAAAGGACGTGACGTACCGGCTCCATTCATTGGAGAATGGTGCAAAGAGAAAGACTATGCCCGTCTGACAAAAGTAGAAGATGCCCCCAAGGATGCTGCCTTCGGAAACTTTGGTGAAGAATATGCAAAGAACTCACGCCGTCACTATTACGCCAATGTGACTTTCATTGATGAAGAAATCGGGAAAGTAATCGAAGCCTTGAAAGAAGAAGGTATGTATGACAATGCACTCATCTGTTACGTGTCAGATCATGGTGACATGCTGGGCGACCATTTCCACTGGCGCAAGACTTATCCTTATGAAGGTTCCGTACATATCCCCTATATTGTAAAATGGCCTGCTGGATATCAGTTTGATAAAGGAGGGAAAATAGATGCACCGGTTGAGCTTCGCGATTTACTTCCCACTTTTCTGGAAGCTGCCGGTGGTACAGTTCCCAATGACATGGACGGACAATCTCTGTTCCGTCTGATGAAAGGGGAAACATGGCGTACATACATCGACCTGGAACATGCCACTTGCTATAATCCGGATAATTACTGGTGTGCCCTGACTGACAGTAAAATAAAATATGTATGGCGTTTCCATACCGGAGAAGAAGAACTGTTTGACCTGGTAAATGACCCTCATGAATTAAAGAATGTGGTACATGAAAAGAAATACCGCAAAAAATTACAGGAACTTCGCCAGGCAATGATCAGTCATTTGTCTGAACGCGGAGAAGAGTTCGTGAAGGATGGAAAACTTCAAACACTGAAACATACTATATTATACAGTCCGTTATTCCCGGACAAGAATCCGGTGGATACGGGAATCTGATACAAAAAAATAGCGGGGCTGCATATGTCTAAGCCTCGCTATTTTTTATCTATTTCTTATTTTCAAGCTTTCTTTTCCTTTACATCCCGGTGAGCCTCTACCACATTCACTGCATAATCGCCTAACTTCTCACATTCGGCGATAATGTCCATGTAGTGTACACCCATCTGATAATCGTATTTCTTTTCGTTGACATCAATCACATTCTGGTTCTTCAACTGATTACGATAGTTGTTGATTTCCGTTTCAATGTTAAACGACTTGTTGACATCCACCTGCTGATGCACATCTTTCACCAGGGCAATCATCTGTGTCAGGGCATCGTCTGTCAACTGGAACATTTGTGCGATATGTTCATATTGTGCACTAGTGAAGTCCTCATTTCCGCGACGCTTCCGATTAATAGTACGAGCCAGATTATAGCAGCTGTCACCAATACTTTCTATCTCTGTGACTTCACGAAGCATGCCTCGAATCTGTACCTTACTTTCAGAACTTAGTCTACCTTCCGATACCAATGTCAGGTAGTTGGCAATCTCCACCTCCATGTTGTCGCTGATATTCTCGTACTTCTCAATCCGGCTGAACAACTTGTTGAAATCATTTTCATTCTCCGTATGCAACAGGTCACGTACCATGCGGAACATACGCTGTATACGTTCTGCAAACAGATTGATTTCTTTCCGTGCCTGAAGGATAGACAATTCGGCCGTAGAAAGCATACCGCCCGTAATAAACTGCAAACGGTATTCTTCTTCCTGCTCCTTCTGAGGAATAATCTTGCAGACCGTTTTCTCGATAAAATGTACGAACCATATCAGAAGCAGCACATTGCACACATTGAAGCAAGTATGGAAAGCTGACAGTTTGAAAGATACGGCCACTCCGTCTGCCTCGCTCACGTTCATAAAGTCGGAAATAATCCAGTCTACCATCGACAAGAAAGGCTCGAACAAAATCAGTACCCAAAGCACACCGAAAACATTAAACATGAGATGCGCTAAGGCTGCACGGCGTGCCTGCGTATTGGCAGTCAACGCAGCCAGGTTAGCCGTAATCGTAGTTCCGATATTCTCACCTAATACCAAAGCGGCTCCCAGTTCAAAACTAATCCATCCGTTGGCACACATAATCAGCGTAATGGCCATGGTAGCCGCCGAGGCCTGTACAATCATGGTCAGCACAGTACCAATCAACACGAACAGCAGGACAGAGAAAAAGCCCATGTCCGTATAATTCTGGACAAAGGCCAGCATATCAGGGTTCTGACTCAAATCGGGGGCATTGCTTTTCAACAGATTTAATCCCATGAACAGAAAAGCGAATCCGAAGATGAACTCACCGACAGATTTGCGTGTACTTTTTTGAGAAAAAAGCAGTGGAATACCAATTGCCAGAAGCGGCAGAGAAAATGCAGATATATCTACTTTAAAACCGAGAGCTGAAATAATCCAGGCCGTCACCGTGGTTCCGATATTCGCTCCCATAATCACCCCGATAGACTGAGAGAGCGTCAGCAAGCCGGCGTTTACAAAGCTGACCACCATTACGGTTGTAGCAGAAGAGGACTGAATCAGAGCGGTAATCAACATACCTGTCAGCACCCCCGTCACACGGTTTGTGGTCATTGCGGTTAAAATACTACGAAGGCGGTCGCCCGCAAACTTCTGAAGTCCCTCACTCATGATTTTCATTCCATAAAGGAATAGCGCCAGTGATCCAAGAAGCGCTAAAAAATCATAAAAAGAATATTCCATTTGTAATTAGTTAAGTTGGAAAGAGGCTTTTAATTGTTTAATGAGTAAATTAACTGCCTATTCACAAAGTTAGTAACACATATTACATTTATGCTACAAATATATTGCAAAAATAATAATTCGACAAGAGAATTCCCAGAGGGAAGCTCACTTTTGGATATTTATAACGGTTTTAATCTGTCCATGCCCTACGGTCCGGTCAGTGCCAAAGTCAACAATAAAGTCGAGAGCCTCGACTTCCGGGTATACTACAATAAAGATATTGAATTTCTTGACATTACCAGTTCTTCCGGTATGCGAACTTATGTCCGTTCACTCTTTTTCATACTGGTCAAAGCGGTAGAAGAACTCTATCCGCAAGGCAGTATTTCGCTGGAACATCCCATCTCAAAGGGATATTTCTGCAAACTGCATATTGACCGTACCATAGGACTGGATGACGTGCAGCGCATCAAACAGAAAATGCAGGAAATCATCGCGGCCGATATTCCCTACACACGCACTGAAAGTCACACGGAAGAAGTGGTTCGCCTGTTCGAAAAACGGGGAATGATGGATAAGGCACGACTGTTGGACACTTACGGCCAGCTTTATTCTTACTACTATCAATTGGGCGACACGGTGGACTGCTACTATAGCAGCCTGGTACCCAGTACAGGATACATCCGCCTGTTCGACATTGTGAAATACTACGACGGACTGTTGCTGCGTATCCCCAGCCGTGAAAACCCGACTAAACTGGAAGAGGTGGTGAAGCAGGAAAAAATGCTGGAAGTATTTCAGGAATATCACCGCTGGAACCAGATTCTGGGCATCAGTACGGTGGGCGATTTGAATGTGGCCTGCAACCACGGACATGCTACCGACCTGATTAACGTATCGGAAGCCTTGCAGGAAAAGAAAATTGCCCAGATAGCCGATGAAATTACCCACCGCAACCAAGACGGGAAACGGGTAAAACTCGTACTTATATCAGGTCCGTCCTCTTCCGGAAAAACCACTTTCAGCAAGCGACTGAGTATCCAGCTCATGACCAACGGCCTGAAGCCCTACCCCATTTCACTGGATGACTATTTTGTCAACCGGAATGATACTCCACTGGACGAGAACGGCAAACACGACTTCGAGTCCTTATATGCCGTAGACCTCCCCTTCTTCGAAAAACAGTTGACTACCTTGCTCAACGGAGGAGAGGTGGAACTGCCACGCTATAACTTTACCACCGGAAAAAGAGAAATGAGCGGTAAGAAACTCCGAATAGATGAGCACATGATACTGATTATTGAAGGTATTCATGCACTGAATCCGGCACTGACTCCGCACATTCCCAACGAAAACAAATACAAGGTGTATGTATCAGCACTGACCACCATCCTACTGGACAACCACAACTACATCCCGACAACCGACAATCGTCTGTTGCGACGCATCATCCGCGATTACAAGTACCGCAACTACTCGGCCGAGGAAACCATCGCACGCTGGCCAAGTGTCCGCGCCGGAGAAGAAAAATGGATTTTCCCCTATCAGGAAAATGCCGATGCCATGTTCAACTCGGCCCTGCTGTTCGAACTGGCAGTATTAAAGGATTACGTGGAACCCGTTTTGCGCAAGGTGCCCAACCGTTGTCCGGAATACTCCGAAGCCCACCGTCTGCTCCGCTTCCTGAACTATTTTGTCTCCGTACAAGATAAGGAATTGCCCCCTACTTCCCTGCTACGAGAGTTCTTAGGAGGCAGCAGTTTCCAATATTAAAAAATTTTGCCTTTTTCTTTGAAGTTCATTTTAATTATTATTTTTGCACGCTGTTAACTCAAGACAACAATAAAAATGGTACAAGGTTCACGTCAGGTACAGACACAGGCGCAACAACAAGTACAGACCCTGTCTCCTCAACAGATACTGGCTGTTAAGTTGCTGGAACTTCCGACTCTGGAGTTGGAAGAACGAATTCACGCTGAATTACTGGATAATCCGGCACTCGAAGAAGGAAAAGAAACTTCCGACACTTCCGATGACCTCAACGATGAGTACAATACAACTGACCAAGACGGAGAACCTAATACCGATTCAGGTGAGGACATCGAACTGGGTGATTACCGCACCGAAGACGACATTCCGGATTACAAATTGCAGGAGAACAACCGCTCCAAAGAAGACCGGGCGGAAGACATTCCTTTTTCAGACAACGTATCTTTCTACGAAACGCTGAAAGAACAGCTCGACATGCAACACCTTACTCCGGAACAGAAGCAATTAGGTGAATACCTTATCGGCTCTCTCGATGACGACGGACTGCTACGTAAATCCACAGAAACGATTCTTGATGAACTGGCTATTTACCAGGGGGTCTACACTTCCGCAGAAGAACTGGAGCATGTGCTTTCAGTGATTCAGGACTTTGACCCTGCCGGTATCGGTGCCAGAAGTCTGCAAGAGTGCCTGCTCATCCAGATTCGCCGGAAAGAAGACTCTCCGCTCAAGCAGATTGAGCTGGACATCATCGGAAAGTGCTGTGAGGACTTCACCCGCAAAAATAAAGACAAGATTATTCAGAAACTGAATATTACAGAAGAACAATATAATGCGGCTGCGGCCGAACTGACCAAGCTGAATCCGCGTCCGGGAAGTTCCATGGGAGAAGCCATCGGGAAAAACCTGCAACAGATTATCCCTGATTTTCTGGTAGAGACGGAAGACGACGGCACGATTAACCTCAGCCTCAACAACCGGAACGTGCCGGAACTGCGGCTGAGCCGGGAATTTACCGAGCTGCTGGACGAACACACCCGCAACAAGCAGAACCAGAGCAAAGAATCAAAAGATGCCCTGATGTTCCTCAAGCAGAAGGTAGATGCGGCACAAGGATTCATCAATGCCGTGAAACAACGTCAGCAGACGCTGCTCAGCACCATGCAGGCCATCATCGACTTGCAACGCCCGTTCTTCGAAGAAGGGGACGAATCTCTGCTTCGTCCGATGATTCTGAAAGATGTGGCTGAACGTACAAAACTGGACATCTCCACTATTTCCCGTGTGAGCAACAGCAAATATGTACAGACCAACTACGGCATTTATCCGTTGAAATTCTTCTTCAGCGACGGCTACACGACCGAAAACGGTGAAGAACTGTCCGTCCGTGAAATCAAGCGTATCCTGAAAGAATGCGTGGCCAGCGAGAACAAGGAAAAGCCTTACACTGACGATGAGCTGGCCGATATGCTGAAGGAAAAAGGATACCCCATTGCCCGCCGCACTGTGGCCAAGTACCGCCAGCAGTTGAATATCCCCGTAGCAAGATTAAGAAGATAACATATTGATATGGAAGAAACCAGTATCCCCGATGAACTGACTTATCATGAACCCGCTCCCCGCCATGCTGGGGAACCCCGCGATGCCCTGTTTATGACTGCCCGCATCGTATCGCTCATCTTTACGCCGTTCATGGTACCGTTTGTGGCGTTCTGCCTGCTTTTTTTCTTTACTTATCTGAACATCATGCCCCTGCAGTACAAACTGACGGTTTTAGGGCTGGTGTATTGCTTCACCATCCTGCTACCGATGCTGGGCATCTATCTGTTTCAGAAAATCAACGGCTGGACACTCCACGAACTGGGACACCGCGAAAAGCGTTTTATTCCTTACGGAATGACCATATTGAGCTACATGGCCTGCCTGCTGACGATGTATCGCATACACCTGCCACGCTATATGAGCGGCATCATCGTAGCCACCCTGATTTGCATGGTCATCTGCACAGCCATCAATACACGCTGGAAAATCAGCACCCACATGGCCAGCAGCGGCATGATGGTGGGCGGACTGCTGTCCTACAGCTTCATCTTTCAGTTCAATCCGGTGGAATGGCTCTGCTTCTTCATCCTGCTTGCCGGCATGTTAGGTTCAGCCCGTATCATCGTCAAGCAACATACTTTAAATGAAGTGACAGGCGGGTTTTTCGTCGGTTTATTTTGTGGTATCACGGGAATTTTGTTTATTTGAAAACTGATTATCTTAAACTTTAAATTTATTCAATATGGAATTCCCGACTAACATCAAGTACACCAACGAACACGAATGGATTCGTTTGGAAGGCGACACTGCCTATGTAGGTATCACAGACTATGCACAGCAACAACTGGGCGACATCGTTTTCATCGACGTAACCACAGAAGGCGAAACGCTGGATAAAGGCGAAGTATTCGGTACCATCGAGGTAGTGAAAACAGTTTCAGACCTGTTCCTCCCCATCGGAGGCGAGATTCTGGAAGTCAACCCGCAACTGGAAGAACATCCGGAACTGGTAAACCAGGATCCTTACGGCGAAGGCTGGATTATCAAGCTGAAACCTACGGATGCCAGCGAACTGGACGATCTGCTGGACGCTGCAGGCTACAAAGAGATTATTAACGAATAACTAAAATAAAAACAACGAATGAAACCAATTGTAAGTATCATTATGGGCAGTACTTCTGACCTTCCGGTAATGGAAAAGGCCGCAAAGCTGCTCGATGAAATGCAAGTCCCGTTTGAAATGAATGCCCTGTCGGCTCACCGCACTCCTGCTGAAGTAGAGAAGTTTGCGAAAGAAGCTGCCGGACGTGGCATCAAGGTAATCATCGCGGCTGCCGGAATGGCTGCTGCACTGCCGGGAGTAATTGCAGCCAACACCACCCTTCCGGTTATCGGAGTGCCTGTAAAAGGTTCTGTACTCGACGGTGTAGACGCACTCTACTCTATCATCCAGATGCCTCCCGGAATACCTGTGGCTACAGTAGCCATCAACGGTGCCATGAATGCCGCTATCCTGGCCGTACAGATGCTGGCCCTGAGCGATGCAGAACTGGCTCAAAAGTTTGCAGCTTACAAGGAAGGTTTGAAAAACAAAATCGTAAAAGCCAACGAAGAGCTGAAAGAAGTCAAATACGCTTATAAGACAAACTAACTGAATGAATTACTTCAACTATTCTCGCCGACAGGCGAACGAGGTATATGTAGGCGCCACTCCTATGGGTGGCGCTTATCCTATCCGTATACAGAGTATGACGAATACCGTCACCATGGACACTGAAGCTTGTGTGGAACAGGCCAAGCGTATCATTGAGGCGGGAGGAGAATACGTACGTCTCACCACTCAAGGAGTACGTGAAGCAGAGAACCTGCAGCATATCAATGCATCTCTGCGTGCCCAGGGATACCAGACCCCATTAGTGGCCGATGTACATTTCAATCCGAAAGTAGCCGAGGTAGCGGCCTTGTACGCTGAGAAGGTACGTATCAACCCGGGTAACTATGTAGATGCTGCCCGTACCTTCAAGCAACTGGAGTATACGGATGAAGAGTATGCAAAAGAAATCCAGAAGATACGCGACCGTTTCATCCCCTTCCTGAACATCTGTAAGGAAAACCACACGGCCATCCGCATTGGAGTGAACCACGGTTCGCTGTCCGACCGCATCATGTCGCGTTACGGAGATACCCCGGAGGGCATGGTAGAATCGTGCATGGAATTCCTGCGCATTTGTGTGGAACAGAATTTCATGAACGTGGTCATCTCTATCAAGGCTTCCAATACGGTCATCATGGTACGCACCGTCCGCCTGCTGGTAGAACAGATGGAAAAAGAAAACATGGCCTTCCCGCTCCACTTGGGAGTGACAGAAGCCGGCGACGGAGAAGACGGCCGTATCAAATCAGCCTTGGGTATCGGTGCCCTGCTGTGCGACGGACTGGGTGACACCATCCGCGTATCGCTGAGTGAAGCGCCCGAAGCCGAAATTCCCGTAGCCCGCAAACTGGTAGATTATGTATTGAAACGCGAAGGACATCCCTATATTCCAGCTACCGAAGCTCCGGAATTCAACTACACGCACCCCAGCCGAAGAGAAACCGTAGCCGTAGGTAACATCGGAGGCGACCAGCTTCCGGTAGTCATCTCAGCCCGTCTGAACAACGACCTGGAAGTAAGCGAACAGTTCAAGCCCGACTACCTGTACTGCGGCCAACGCTTGCCCGAAAACCGCAGAGCAGACATCGGTTACATCGTGGATGCCTGTGCCTGGGACGGCAGCGAGCACACCTATCCGGCTTTCAACTACCAGCAGTTGATTGAGCTGCATCACCATCCGGCAAAAATGAAGTTCCTCTTTACTTCTTATTTAGGACTGAATGAAGAGGTAATGGCTTGCCTGCGTCTGCATCCGGAAGTGGTCATCGTGGCTCAAAGCAACCACTACAACCGCTTAGGCGAGTTCCGTGCATTGGCACATCAGCTGATGAACCAGGGACTGAAAAACCCGTTGGTATTCTTCCAGCTTTATCAGGAAACCGAAACAGAGGATTTGCAAATCAAGTCGGCTGCCGACATGGGTGCCCTGATTATCGACGGTCTGTGCGACGGTATCCTGCTCTATAACCACGGCAACCAAATCAGTAACCTGAAAGTGGACGAAACCGCCTTCGGTATCCTGCAGGCAGGACGTATCCGTACTTCCAAGACCGAATACATCTCTTGTCCGGGCTGCGGACGTACATTGTACGACCTGGAATCGACCATTGCCCGCATCAAGGCTGCTACGGCTCACCTCAAGGGACTGAAAATCGGTATCATGGGTTGTATCGTCAACGGCCCGGGTGAAATGGCCGATGCCGACTATGGCTATGTAGGTGCCGGAAGAGGTAAAATCAGTCTGTACAAAAAGAAGGAATGCATTGAAAAGAACATTCCGGAAGAACAGGCTGTAGAAAAACTGATTGAGCTGATTAAGGCAAACGGAGATTATAAAGACTGATTCTCCGGCTCAGATACAAAAACCGTCTGCATGAATCTTGATTTTTTCAAGGCATGCAGACGGTTTCTGTATAAAGCATGGATAAATAGCTATTTTTCATCTATAATTCCAAGCCACACACATATCCCATAAAATAGCAGGCTGCTTATTATTATGGCGATAATATCATATACATCGAAAGTGCCATGTATATGAAAAAGTCCGAGAAACTCGTATGCAATATAAACGATTGTACCCTTAATTGTGTATTGCTTTATTGAATATCTGCTGTCAATGCCATAAAAGAATAACACAGCAGCAGGTACACATACGATACTGCCTATCACATCTGCCAGATGAAAATCATTGATATGGTTCTCATACACATACGGACGATATGTGTGCGACAGTACCAGCCCGATAACGGCAATCAGAATGCCTGATATTATAAACTTCAGTTTCATAACCATCGTGAATCTTTATAATAAACTATTTACAGCAATATATCCTACAGTTATCTGAGTCAATATGTACGGACGAAAATCGCTAAAAAAAATCAAGACCGAGAATATTTCTATTCATTGAAAAAGAGAAAGTAACTTTTTCAATATACATGTCATTCAGAAGACATTCGCTCTTACTATATCTCCTTGGCATTGGTAAACGAAAAACATGTATCAGTTTTACTAAATTCAAGACCTTTCAAACTTTGCCTGAATTTATCTTCAAGTACAAAATCACTACGACTGTATCCGATATCTATCAGAATATCCTTGACAGTCAAATTCCCTATCTTCATATCTGCATAATACAAGTTATTCTTTACATTATATTCCAACATAAAATCATAATGTTCAGGTATAGTTGAACCAGCCATTATCTTCTTCTCCTTAAAATCAATGCACCAGTCCGCTCTACTTATAACATCCGTTCCCAATATACCGCTGACGTCTCCAAACAAATACTGTTCAGGCCTTATCATGCAAGTCTGAAACCTTGCTTCCAGCTCACCTAACTTAAAGTGATTTAATAGATATACCTTTCCACTGGATTTGTTGCCATGTATATCTGTAACAGCCTTTGATATAGAGAAAACAGAGTTTCCCGGTATTGTGTCTGAGCAAATAACAGTAACATTCGCCCCAGTGTCAAACACATAATGCTTATTTGATAATTGAATTTGTAAATAATCTTCATCATTTAATGAAGCATGGAAATGAGATATTGGTGTATTATAGCACATAAGAAAGTACGACATTATAAGTATTCCTATTGCAGCACCAGCCATTAATCCATAATAAAATATACGACTGTATTTATAAGAACTCTTCTTCATAGACTATAAATAATACATTATATTCATTTCAATCCATTCCCAACATTTATCAATACCATTCAACCTTTCATCCATAGACATAGGTATATGAAAATCAGGATATAAACAGTACTCCTCATTACGTCTCACATCCGGTCTTTCAAAGAAAGAGTGACTTATGTATCCCTTTGTACCTGTAAATGGCAGTTCAACAGGCAACACATCGCCAAAGCAAGTCGATTTCTGCGAGGTCGGAGTACCTATAATGGGGAAAAGATGATTATCCTTTACAGTTGTAAGCAAATAATTTGCACTGCTGAAGGTGTTCTGGCCTTGTATGAATATTACCTTCCCTTCAAAACGGTTCTTTATTTTTGGAAGAGAGTGCAAGTTCTCAAAATCTCCCATTGTAATAAGTTCTTCTGATTTACATTTGCTGCAATCATAGAAATCAGGCATACACTTGAAAAGAAAATCTGATTTTCTGACAAGTGTCTTATATCTTGATATAGTGCCCGTATCAACACCAAGATATTGGAGAAGCTGGTCGCCAAGCATACTGTTTCCTCCACCATTATAACGCATATCAACCACCAGCTTCCGTATATGATGCTGATTTATATCGGCATCCATCTTATCTATAAAATCAGAAAATGACGGCAGAAAGTTCAGGTAATTATCCTCAACTTTGGTACCCGTAATCTGACAGAGTTGCAAATACGACTGCAAATCATACATCGCATTAAATTGCAGATAGCATTTATCTTCAATGATCTGATAGGAGAACAAATCATCACGCTTCACAGTAACAGGATATGGAGGGAAATTCACTTGATGCCATCCGGAACGTTTCTCTGTTTCCGACTTAAAAAGCAAACTACTTCCATCATGAAAGCCAAGACAAACTCCCTTTGCAGTATCCAATCCTATCTGATGCAGCAATGCTTTACGATTCAGATAAAAACTCCATAGTCCTGCCTTCACTTTATTCTCCGAGGGCATTGCCTTACGCATAGCCGACCTGATATTTTTAACAGGTATACCATTGATGGAAACAATCTCTTTTCCCGTGAAATCAGGATACTTCGAATCTATGGCATACAGATAAAAACAACCTTCATAATATCTTATCTCGTATGGATAAATTAATCCATCTTCAGGCATGAAATAAGTATGTGCGTCTTCAAGTATGGCTAACAAAGAGTTCAAGGCAAACTGGAAGTGCTGCAAATCCATCATATCTTTCATTTCATGACAGATTTTCTCTACCTGTCCTTCAAATCTGTTGAATCTCTCAGGATTAACTATACTTACAGGATGAAATGCCCTGATAAAATGCAACAGGTTCATTACCTCATTCTGATATTTATTGTAACTTTCATCAAAGAAAGTTACCGGTATTTTATGAAAAGCATTGTCAATCATGATATCATTTTTTACATATTACTGTTTTCCTTATTTAATATATCCTGCTCAATTTCATCTATTGATGCATGAATATATCTTTTCCGAATGGTATGACTATCCAGAAAATCAATCTCATCACACAGTTCATGTAACGTATTGACAAGATGCGATGATATTATGAAGTTGAAGAGTGTAGTTTTCCCGGCTCCGTTTTCTCCCACCAGTCCGTAGATTTTCCCGGATTCATAAGAGACGGAAAGGTTATCAAGCACTCTTGTCTTACCGTATGCCTTGCTCAAATCTTTTATATATATCAGTTCCATATATGTTTATATTTTTTCTTGACTGAAAGTGTAAGCCCCATATTCAATGCCAAATAAAGAATCAGTACGACTGAGTTCATAATCGAAACTAAAAACAACGGCAACGGGAATAGCAGCCAGTATATTCCCATTACAGTTTGTGTCTCAAAGGAGAATCTTGCCATGCCCATATTCCACTGGTATAACAATGTCAAAGAAAACAATACAAGACAGAAAAGTATAGCTTCTGTATCGTGTATCAGCACAAGCATAAGTACAATGAACAGGAACATGGTTATAAAGATATTCCTCAGCCTTGATTTTACCAGTACCAGCTGATACATTCCGAAACTATTATAGACAGAAAGTTCATGCTTCGGTGGCATCACCGTATATGCCGTTCCCTGAATAGTTCCCCACAGTATCAGGCATACTTTACAGAGATTGATATTGTCATGCAATACTCCCATGAAAGACAGAAAGAGCAATACCGCATACAGTAGTACTTTTTTCCGGAACATCCTTCTATACAGCAAATCTCCACTGTATAATAAAGGCATAGGCAGAACTATAGAATGAAATCTGACAAGGTGAATCCACAGCATAACTACCGCAGTCAGCATGATAACCGGTAAAGAAATATAATTTGCAGCAATAATCCCTGAAATAATAAACGGTAAACCGAGCAATAAATATTCTGCCGTAAACAATCTTTTGATTCCATGCACCTGTAAAGACAGAAACTCCTTGTCTATTCTAC
The DNA here is from genome assembly GCA_945965395.1 of uncultured Bacteroides sp. Lineage (GTDB taxonomy): Bacteria > Bacteroidota > Bacteroidia > Bacteroidales > Bacteroidaceae > Phocaeicola. The sequence continues at coordinate 3,600 of CAMFND010000160.1, read as the reverse complement.
TGTTATGATACAGCCAGAGTATAATCAGATAACACACTGGTAATATCCATACACTAATTACTTTCGTGAAAGCATAAAATAGAATGACAGCAATACCAAGCAGAAACAGAGACCGGAACGGACCTATGCTTACAAGTAAACACATAATTTGTTTTAAACACAGTTTCAGATAAGGTAAAATATTGCGATTCATAACACAAACAAAATATTCCTTATTTGCTTTATATCTACACATAGCCAATACAATGTATTGTACTTAATATTGCATAGACATTTGCACACCTATATTGCAATAACTTATAAATACATACTTAATATAGAAATAAGGATAGATGATATGAATAAAGAATATTTCAACTTCTTATTTTTTACCATACACGCTATTGATATTAAGCAAAATGAAATTATAACAAGCAGCATAATCTATCATGAATTAAAACGGCAACTGAATCAATAATCGATATTCTATTTTACTATTGCAAAGGTAAGTAAGAGTTGTTAGATATCAGGTTATCTTTATGCTATTTTTAGGTTAATACTTCGCCCATTTCAAAATACCGAAGCGTTTCGAATCAAACGCCTTTGCGTTTTCCCCAAAACGCAAGTACATTTTACTAAAAACGCAAGTACGTTTCACTTCAAATGCACTTGCGTTTGAAACAAAACGTACTTGCGTTTTCCGGGCCTTACTTGAAAGCTCTCCAGAAGCCTCTCTGAGGCCTTATTTCTTCGTTTCTTCCTTCTTTGCCGGTTCGTCTTTCTTTACCGGTGCCGAAAGAATCTCCCGGTAACGGACAGGATTCTGCAATACCTTGATGGCTTCTTCCAAATCAGTATCATCTTTCAACCTTTCCATCGCAGCACCACGCTGATAGAAATAGCGGGTCACGATTTCCTGTGAGATATATTCCTTAATCGGTTTGGCAAAATAATCCAGGTCACGGTCCAAGTTATGGTTGAGCTTCTTTTCCAGCGCCTTGAATTCCTCTGCTGCCTCGGTCATGTAACCCTCAAACTCGGCGATTTCCTTCAGGCTTTTCAGCATCTTCTCACTCTGGCGGTCGTAAGTAAAGTTACGTGATTTCACCAGTTTCTTGAAAGCCTCATAATCGGCATCGGTCAGTTTGAAGTCGTCTACCGAAGCCAATGTAGGATGATCCCAGCAATATTGGGTAGCGTAATCGAAAATCAGGTCGTCGTTCATCAGGTAGAACACGATGTTCGGAATCTTGTCTCCCTTCACTTCAATGTCCGGACGAATACCTCCTCCATCACGCACCTCACGTCCGGCAGCCGTATGGAATACGGTGGTCAGACTGTCGGGTGTACGGGCTACTGAACCGTCGGCATTCTTCTTGGCATAGTCGATAGCCTGGATACAACGTCCGCTGGGAATATAGTATTTGGAAGTGGTCACTTTCAGCGTGCCGTTGTAAGGCAACGGACGGATGGTCTGCACCAGTCCTTTTCCGAAGGTGCGCGAACCGATGACTACCGCACGGTCCAGGTCCTGCAACGAACCGCTCACGATTTCAGAAGCCGAAGCCGTGGCACCGTTCACGAGTACTGCCAGCGGAATCTGTGTATCGACCGGTTCATTCTGAGTTTTATAAGAACCTTGTGCCTGACGTACCTTCCCTTTTGTCACCACAATTTCCTGTCCCTTCGGTACGTAAAGATTGACAATGTCTACCGCTTCCGACAAGGAACCTCCTCCGTTGTCGCGCAAGTCGATAATCAGCGACTTGGCACCTTTCTGTTTCAGTTCGATGAAAGCTTTTTTGAAATCCTTGGCAGAATTTTCCGTAAAGCTGGACAAAGCCAAATAGCCTATGCTGTCTTTCACCATGCCGTAATAAGGCACCGGATTGGTACGGATGTTCTTACGGGTGATTTTAAATTCCATCACCGTACTGTCGTTCTTGAGCGGACGCAGCACTTTCAGTACGAACGACGTGCCCGGTTCTCCACGCAGTGCTTCGCTGACCTTGGAAGAAAATTCCTGGGGCTTCATGTCGCCACGTACCATTTCTTTTCCTCCTACCGAGAGAATGATGTCGCCTGCCTTGACTCCGGCTTCGGCTGCCGGCATGCCTTCGGTAGGCTCTACCACCGCAATACGGTCTTTGGCCTCATAATAGCGGATGGCCGCACCGATACCGCCGTATTTTCCGGTAGTCATTTCCTTGAGACTGCTCACCTCTTCTTCCGGATAGTACTCCGTATAAGGGTCGGTCAGTGAAAGCATGCCTTCCACTCCGGTCTGAATCATTTTTTCGGCATTCACGGTATCTACATAAAACATATCCAGTTCCTTGAAAATGGAGTTGAATATGTCCAGATTCTTTGATATCTGAAAATTACGGTCGTCTTCCTTGAAGCTGGTCATGCCCATCCCTAACATCACGATAAAGGCTCCGGCCAGCATTTTTCTTGCATTCATATATAGTCTGTTTACAAAATTGTTCTTCCTTGCAAATAAACACATTATTCCGGTTAGACTTGCAGAAGTGATTCAATATTTAACTTAATTTCGTCCCATTTCCTGGCAGGTAAGGTGGTGCCGACTTCCTGAATGACGGCTGTGGCCAAAATGGTACTGATTTGCACGCATTTCTCCAGCGAATAACCGCACGTCAGACCGTACATGAAACCGGCGGCATAGAAATCGCCTGCACCTGTGGTGTCCAGCACATTATCGACCGGACAAGAAAGCAGTTGAATGACTTCTGTTCCTTTCTTCACGAGGGAGCCTTCTTTTCCGGTTTTCACCACGGCAATGCTGCATTTGGACGCAATTTCTTCCAAAGCCTCATGAGGAGCTTTTCCCGTATAGGCCAGTGCTTCGCTCTCATTGGCAAACACGATGTCCACATATTTCACAATCAACTGGTCGAAGAAGTCACGTTCGGCTTCCACCACATTATAGCTTGCCATGTCGAGACAAACCTGAAGTCCTTCTTCCTTGGCCAGCTGTACGGCACGCAGCATCAGGTCATGGTCTTGCAAAAGATAGCCTTCAATATAGAGATAATTATATCCGGCAAACATTTTACGCGACAAGTCTTCTGCTCTCAGTGTGGCAGCTGCTCCCAAATAAGTACCGAACGTACGCTCTCCATCGGTAGAAATGAAAGTCGACGCAATGCCCGACGGCAAATCGCAGGTGGCTAGCAAGGCATTTACCCCACGCTGGCGAAGGGTATCACCAAAGAAAACTCCCGTCTCGTCCTGACCTACCTTTCCGATAAATCCGGGATTGGCTCCCAATGCGGCCAGTGCACAGACCGTATTGCCGGCCGAACCACCAGTAGAGCGATGAATTTTCATCCCTGAGGTATATTTACGTATTTCAGACAAGGTGTCTTCTTGTATCAACTGCATGCTTCCTTTGGGCAAATGTAGCTTTTCCAGCAAGGAATCGTCATCAATTCTTACCAGTACATCGACCAATGCATTGCCCATTCCTATAATTTTATCCATTTTACTTCATTTTTTTTGCAAAGATATTGCATAATTCAAAATATCCTACTACCTTTGCATCGCAATTAAAGGAAAACCTTCTTCAGTAGCTCAGTCGGTTAGAGCATCTGACTGTTA
>CAMFND010000159.1 GCA_945965395.1 uncultured Bacteroides sp. | reverse complement strand
ACAAAGGATTGATTCGCTAGCTCAGCAGGTAGAGCACAACACTTTTAATGTTGGGGTCCTGGGTTCGAGCCCCAGGCGGATCACTCAGAAAAAGGCGATTATCTTGAAAAAGGTAATCGCTTTTTTCATATTTGCACAAATGGTATCTGATGAGGTGCCCCGTTTTATGTAGACCATCCTAATGGGAGTCAGTATAAAAAAGGCTTTCAGAATTTCTGAAAGCCTTTTTGGGTTATTCCCTTTACTTCTTCCGTCCTTTCCACAAACGTGTCATGTCTTCCAGGGTTTTACCTTTTGTTTCCGGAACTAATTTCCATACAAAGATAGCCGCAATGATGCAGATAGCTCCATAGAGTCCGTACACAAACATGTGGCCAAACTTATCGCCCATATCACCGGCACTCATGTTGTACATGGGCAGGAAGGTAGATGAGACGATGAAATTGAATATCCACTGGAAGGCGACAGCGATGGCTACGGCTGCTCCACGGATAGTATTGGGGAATATCTCGGCGATGAGTACCCAGCAGATAGGCCCCCAGCTGAACATGAACGATGCACTGTAGACCATGATGCTGATGACGGGTACCATAGGGCTGATGCCAGTTACGGCATTGCTGAGGGCTACTCCGAGTGCACCGATGGCCATACCGATGGAACCGTAAATAAGCAGAGGCTTGCGTCCCCATTTCTCTACCGTAAAGACAGCTAACAAAGTGAACAGGATGTTGACAATTCCCATGAATACCGTTTGTACCATTGGATTGCCCATGCCCATGCTTTCGAAAATACGCGGTGCAAAATAAAGTACGGCGTTGATACCCACTGCCTGCTGGAATACACTCAGCATGATACCGATAAAAATAACCATCCAGCCGTAAGTGAACAATTTTTCTGTCTTTTCATGGGCAGTCGCCTTGATTTCCTGTAGAATCTCTTTTCCTTGTGACAAACCGTTGATACGGCTTAACACAAACAGGGCTTTTTCGTCACGACCGGTCATGGCAAGGTAGCGGGGAGTTTCCGGAACAAACAAGACTAAGAGGGTAAACAATCCGGCAGGAACGGCCTCACTGACAAACATCAGTCGCCATCCGGTTTCAATACTCCAGGCAGCAGCTTCCGGATTCATGATGCGGTTGACACCATCTACTATCTCTACTACCGGATTCAGATGGTCTCCCAAGATGAGGAAGTTGACAAAATAGACTACCAGCTGACCGAAGATAATGGCAAACTGGTTCCAGGAAACTAAGGTACCACGAATGCTGCTCGGGGCGATTTCAGCAATATACATCGGGCAGATGGCAGAAGCCAGTCCCACACCTACACCGCCTATGACGCGGTAAAAATTGAACGCTAACAGAAGCGAATAGGAGGGTTCCCCGTACGGAAATATCAAAAATTCCGGATAGTATGAGCCTAAAGCAGATAAAAAGAACATGACGCCGGCTATCAGCAAAGAAAGCTTTCTCCCGAAACGGGAAGCAAAAAAGCCTGATAAAGCACTACCGATAATACAGCCTAAAAGTGCGCTCGAAGAAGTGATACCGTGCCAGGTATCTGTATAGATGAAATCGTCTGCTCCCATGAAGAAAGCCTGAAGACCTTTTTCCGCTCCTGAAATAACAGCGGTATCGTAGCCGAACAGCAATCCTCCTAAAACGGCTACCAGTACGATGGAAAACAGATAACTTCTGCTTCCTTTTTCTGTGTAATTCATGATAATAGGTTTTTTATGGAAAATAAAAACCGGCATACCCGGTCGGGAAAGAGACTTTCGCCGACGGGCATGCCGGTCGGATACTGATAAATCAGCGTATTAGCAATACATATTTACAATAGCCTCATACAGTTCTTGTTTTCCACTGGTCTGTTTTGGTTCACCTACAGTTTTCGCGTATGCTACTACATCTTCCAGTGTCAGTTTGCCTTCTTCAAATTCTTTACCTTTTCCGTTGTCGAATGAAGCGTAGCGGTCAGCCAGCATTTTCTTGTAAGGAGATTCTTCCAGCAGGCGTGCTGCATTTTCCAAAGCGCGTGCCATTGCATCCATACCAGCGATGTGAGCGATGAAGATGTCTTCCAGGTCGGTAGAGTTACGACGAGTCTTCGCATCGAAGTTTGTACCACCGTTGCCCAGACCACCACTACGGATAATCTGCATCATAGCCTGAATCAGTTCATAATTGTCGATAGGGAACTGGTCAGTATCCCATCCGTTCTGGTAGTCACCGCGGTTAGCGTCGATAGAACCCAGCATGTTGTTGTCTACAGCTACTGCCAGTTCGTGTTCAAATGTATGTCCAGCCAAAGTAGCGTGGTTTACTTCGATATTTACCTTGAAGTCCTTGTCCAGACCGTGTGCTTTCAGGAAGCCGATAACAGTTTCAGTATCTACATCGTACTGGTGCTTGCTTGGTTCCATCGGTTTCGGTTCAATCAGGAAAGTACCCTGGAAACCTTTGTTGCGTGCATAGTCACGAGCCAGTTTCAACATCTGAGCCAAGTGTTCTTTTTCACGTTTCTGGTCAGTGTTCAGCAGTGACATGTAACCTTCACGGCCACCCCAGAATACGTAGTTTGTACCGCCTAGTTCGATAGTAGCATCGATGGCGTTCTTGATCTGTACGGCAGCACGAGCCACTACATCAAAGTCAGGGTTAGTAGCTGCACCATTCATATAACGTGCATGACCGAATACGTTGGCGGTACCCCACAACAGTTTGATACCGGTTTCAGCCTGTTTCTGTTTCAGGTAAGCTACCACTTCTTTCAAGTTAGCTTCGTATTCTTCGATAGTAGCTGCTTCGTCGCACAAGTCTACATCGTGGAAGCAGTAGTATTCGATACCGATTTTCTGCATGAATTCAAAACCTGCATCTACTTTATCTTTTGCAGCCTGTACTTTGTCAGGATTTCCTTTCCATGGGAAGCTCTTTGTTCCGCCACCGAACTGGTCGCCACCTTCAGCGCACAATGTGTGCCACCATGCCATAGCGAATTTCAACCATTCTTTCATCGGTTTGCCCAGGATGACTTTTTCAGCATCATAATAACGGAAAGCCATCGGGTTTTTGCTTTCTACACCTTCAAATTTGATTTTTCCAATACCCGGAAAGTACTCTTTTGTTGCCATAATATCTTTGTTTTATAAGTTAATGAATTGTTATATTTAATTGTTTGTTGATTTTTCGAGACATTCTTTCCAACGTGCGTATGCGTCGGCGTATGCCGCTTCGTCGGCAGCCTTCGGTTCAATGACAGCCAATTTGTCGAGAGTAGCAAAAGCTTCCACATTGTCGCGGTAGATGCCTGCACCCATTCCGGCTCCCTTGGCAGCTCCTACCGAACCGTCTGTGTCATAGAGTTCGATGGTAGCACCTGTGACTCCGGCCAGCGTGTCGCGGAACAGCGGACTCAGGAACATGTTGGCATGTCCGGCGTGAATCTTCCGTACATCCATTCCCATACCCTTCATGATGTCGATACCGTAGCGGAAGGAGAATACAATACCTTCTTGAGCGGCACGAAGCAAGTGGCTGCGGTTATGCAGGTTGAAGTTGACACCCTGAATAGAACATCCGGTTTCCTGATTTTGCAACATACGTTCAGCTCCGTTACCAAACGGAAGTATGCTGGTACCGGCAGCACCGATAGGTGCCTGAGCGGCTACCTCGTTCATTTCTGCATAGCTGAGGTCGGAAGCTAATGTACGTTTCATCCAGGAATTGAGGATACCCGTACCGTTGATGCAGAGCAATACGCCCAGACGAGTCTGTGAAGCAGTGTGGTTCACATGGGCAAATGTGTTGACGCGTGACTGCGGGTCGTAGTTGACACTACCGTTCACTCCGTATACTACTCCGGAAGTTCCAGCTGTAGAAGCAATTTCACCCGGATTGAATACATTTAGAGAAAGAGCGTTGTTCGGCTGGTCACCGGCGCGGTAAGTCACCGGAGTACCGGCTTTCAGTCCTAACTCGGCAGCTACTTTTTCCGTTACTTTACCCTGTTCTGAGAAAGTCGGACGAATGTCAGCCAGCAAGGATGAGTCAATACCGTAATAATCCAGCAAGAAATCAGCTACCTTGTTTTCCTTGAAATCCCAGAACATACCTTCCGACAAGCCGGAAACGGTGGTACAGATTTCTCCTGTCAGTCGCATGGCGATATAGTCCCCCGGAAGCATCACCTTATAGATGCGTTCATAAACCTCCGGCTCATTTTCCTTTACCCAAGCCAGTTTGGAAGCCGTGAAGTTGCCCGGTGAGTTCAGTAAGTGTGACAAGCACTGCGCTTCTCCCAATGTCTGAAATGCTTTCTGACCGTAAGGTACAGCTCTGGAGTCACACCATATAATAGAAGGACGGAGCACCTGTTGGTTCTTGTCTACGCAGACCAGACCGTGCATCTGATAAGAAATACCGATGGCCTTGATTTCTTCTGCTTTTGCACCAGAAGCCGTGAGAACGGCTTGTGTAGCCAGTTTCAAGTTATCCCACCAGCTCTGCGGGTCCTGTTCAGCCCATCCCTGTTTGACAGCGAGGATAGGCGCTTCTGTTTTCGGGAAAAAGGCAGATGCGGCACATTTTCCGCTTTCTACATTGACCAGACTCGCCTTTACAGACGAGCTTCCTATGTCATAACCTAATACGTACATCGTTATATAGTCTTTTAAAATTATCTTCTTGTCTTGTTGTAGATTTTCCGGTCAAACCGGTAATACCTTGCGGCCCGGTGAGATACTCCCTGTTCGTATTCTTCCGTCGGTACGATGTATTCCATCATGGAAATCTTCTTATGGAAGTTGCGTACATCCAGTGCCTTGCCGTAAATCACCTCATATAGCATTCGCAGTTGCAGGGCGGTAAATTTCCGAGGAAGCAGTTCGAAGATACACGACGGGTTGAATTCGATGTGCTGCCGGATAAACTTCATGGCTTCTGCAATAATCAGATTGTGATCGAATGCCAGGTCCTTCACTTCTTCCAGTGCCACCCATTCTGCCTTGTATTCATCCAGGTTCTTGTTGAGGGTCTTGTCTATTTTTACCATGGCAAAGTAGGCGATGGTCACGATTCGTTCCACTTTGGCCTTTTCAGCTCTTTCCAGCCAGTGAACATCTTTGGGATTCTTGGTACGGTCCTTTGAACCGAACGCCTTGAACTGCATCAGGTCTACGTTCTTGAGTCCAGTCAAATCACGAAGCACTCGTTTGGCCGCATCATCCAAGTCCTCATCCATGTAGATAAGGCTTCCGGGGAGTTTCATATCGTGGAAAACTTCTCCGCTTTCTTCACCCATTCTTTTTACGAGCAACACCTTTAGTTTCTCTCCATCGAATCCGATGACCACGCAGTCTACTGAGATGTGATTATTGGCTAATTGTTCAGTGTATTCCATAAGCATTTTTCTGTCTACACCGCAAAGGACGTTTTTTTTATTGATATATGCAATAGGGTGTTTTATGTGTGTAAAACCTTATTGTTCAATAGGGTAAATATCTTATTTGATACAATATCGTGATACGATGTTTTTGTAGTTCATACAATATGTATAAAAGGTAATTTCCCGTGCAAGCTTATTGGCAAAAGTACAACAACCCGAAAAATCGAATTTTCAATATCTTACGCGAGGAATAGGAAAAGTATCCTGCAAGGGGCTTATTGTATTTTATGTTTATGTTGAAATCTCGGTGCCTTATTTTGAGGAAAGAAGGGGATAGTGGTAAGAATCCTTATGTGTTAAAAAAATAAAAGCAGGAAATTTGTATCTTTGTCCTGTGTTTTAAAGGATACATTGTATGGAAAATTCGATGAAGCTTATTATGCTGGGTACGGGAAATGCGGCCATCGTAGCCTGCTACAATACCTGTTTTGCCTTGTGCCGGGAGGATAAATACTTTTTAGTGGATGCCGGAGGAGGCAACGGCATTCTGTCGCAGTTGCAGAAGACACATATCCCGTTGTCGGGCATTCATGAGATATTTGTGACGCATGCACATACCGACCATATACTGGGCGTGATATGGATGATTCGCATGGTGGCTCAGGCTATTCAGAAGGGAGAGTACCAGGGCGAACTACGTATATATGGGCATGACAAGGTGGTACAGGTGCTCGACTGGATTTGCCGGATGACTTTACCCAAGAAGATAGTGGCACGTTTAGGAGAAGAGATACTGTTGTGTGAGGTGAAGAGCGGAGAAAAATTTCAGGCCATCGGCTTGGAAGTGGAATGCTTTGACATCGCTTCTACAAAGGAGAAACAGTTTGGTTTCCGTACCTGTCTTCCCGACGGACAATCGCTGGTTTGCCTGGGTGATGAACCCTATAATGCATGCAACCAGATGTATGTGGAAGGAGCCGACTGGCTGCTGTGTGAGGCGTTCTGCTTGTATGAAGACCGGGAACGGTTCAAGCCCTACGAGAAGCATCATAGCACGGCTTTGGATGCCGGACGGTTAGCAGCTCAGCTTGGAGTGAAGAATCTGCTGCTGTACCACACGGAAGACAAGACACTGGCTACCCGTAAAGAGCGTTATACAGCAGAAGCAGCTTCTCAATTTAGCGGCAAGATTTATGTGCCTGAAGATTTGGAGGTAATTTTACTGCGGGGTAATGAGTGAATTACTACGTAGTAGTCGGTTTGTTACTACGAGGTAACAGAGGAATTGCTGCGTAGTAGTTTTTTACTTGCAAATATAAAAAGGCAACCGCCATTCCTGAATAGGTAGGCGGTTGCTTTTATGTTAGAATTCTATGTCTGAACGCTTGTTGACAAGTAACTGATACTTAATATATCCTCCTGATTTGGAAGAATACTTCGTGTAGATGGCTGTGATGGCTCCTGTAGCTCCATTTTGAGGAAGGGCATCTAATGCAAAATTTGCATATCCGCTTACGCGTACAATCAGATTACCTTTTTTGTCCGTTTCGTCTGTAGCGTCATAGGTGAACAGAGAAGACCCGTAATACCTTTGGTTCTGATAGTTATAGGCATAGGTAGGAGTCAGGCCTTCATCTTTGAAATATTTGTTCGTGTAGGTTGCCTCAGTGGCATTATTGAGGTAAACCGTTTCCAGGTATTGCGGGTAACGGTCACCGTCAAAGTTACCTTCCTTATAGGTCAGTCCTTCAAAGCGGACGAGGCGCCCCAGATACTCATCAGTCAATGCCGTTTTGTAATTTTCCCGGGTGATGACAGGCAGGTTTTCTTCCGTGAGCTGTCCGAGCTCTCCCATAAAGATGTGTGCATCTCTTTCTACCTGAGTGTCAAGGTTCCGGTTTGCATAGTTCTTGGCAATGTCTTTTTCGCTGGGGATACCTCCTACGCTGAGCATATATCTGTAATTACCTATTGCGAGTCCTTTTAATTTTACGTAGAGAGTTTGTCCCACCTGATAGTACACGTAGTTGCTTACCATGAGCTTCAATTCGATACCCGCTGTACCATCGTCTATGTATACCGATTTATATACATTCCCGGCCTGGTCGCTGGATATTACTTTTCCTTTTATGATATAGTTGTCGGTAATCTCCTTGTATTGGGCCAGTCCTACACCTGCACACATGTCTTTTAGCGCTTTTATGGTGATAATTTCACCCCCATCGGCCGTAAAGTCAGCATCAGTCCAGACCTTGGCTGGAGTCGGTTCGTCAAAATCACTGTAGCAGCTGGTGGTGCAGAATGCCATGGCTGCCATTATTCCGTAGATCAATAATTTATATTTCATAATTATCTTTTGTTTAGTAGTATTAGAAACGGAAATATACATTCAGGTAATAATTCGTACCGAACATGTAGAAATATTTGGCATCAAACGGTTCATACGTAAGCGTACTTTCCTCTTTATTCTTGAGCAGACGAATTTGTTCGTAACCTCCGGTTTTAATACCTTGGTTGTTAAGCAGATTGTCTACGCTCAGGCTGAATCCGAGTGTGTAGGCACGGTTTATGTACCAGTTCTTTCCGATGCTGGCATTCATGACGTATGCTGCATCAAACTTCTCCTGGCCTCTGATTGCGTTGAGCATTTCCGGATTTTCGAGCATGGGCTTGGTCAGTACAGCATCCGTACGGTAAAGCGGACTCATGGACAAGTACATGTTGTTGTAGTAATTCATGTCGAGCGACAAGAACCAATTGTTTCTGCTGCGGTATGACAATCCGATGTTAGCCGCTGTTTGGGGCGTGCTTTCCACCCGTTTGTTTTTCCAATATACCTTTCCCTGGTTGATGATAGCTGCACTGTTGTCCTGAATCTGTACGTAGTTAGGATTGTTTGAGTAAGTGTACTGTCCCCAGCTGAGTGCTCCTTTCAATGCCAGTCCTTCATAAAGAGGGATGGAGGCAGCCACTTCCAGTCCGAAGTGCTGTTTGTTGATTCCACTCATGGCAAAGTTGGAGAACGTAGCTTCTACGTCATCGTAGTAGGAAATGACTTTGGTCTGGTCCTTGAATGTGGTGTAGTAACCTGAGATACGTGCCTTGAAGTCGCCGATACGCAGGTTGTAGGATGCGTCTACTCCGAATATCTTTTCTGCTTCCACACCAGGTGTTACGTCGTTGCGGGTACGTGGAGATACGAATGCCGACTGGAACGAAGGTGCATCCTGCATGTAAATGATATTGGCTTCGAAGTTATGCGCCGATGAAAGCACATACCTGAAGTTTGCCTTGGCCTTATAAGTAAGGTAATTCAAGGTTTGAGAGTTTCCTTGCGAATTGTCCATGAACAATCCTTTTTTCCAGATACCGTCGCGCCACAAGAAAGCATATCCAATTTCTCCTCCTAATTTTACCTGAAGGTTGTGTAGAAGATTGAAATCATATTGCAGCCATCCTCTCGTGTTGAACACGTTTCCGTAATAATCATAGCTGTATTTGTCACCTTCGCGTGCGATAGGTGCCTTGCCGTATTTTTCGTAATAGTCCATGTTGTTCTGATACGAAATGATGTCAATTCCGAGGTCTCTTTCTGCGAACTTGTCAATATCTACCCAGTAGTCACCTCCTAACAGGTCTTTCACTTTGCTGTAGTATTCTGTCCGGTTGCGTCTGATATTCATACCTCCGTTCAGCTTGCTGTTGTCCTTGAACAAATGTGAGAACTGCGTGTAAAAGTTCCAGTCCATCTGGTCGGTATGTCGTTCTTCTACCATGTTGATGGAACGATGACCATCGCCATAATTAGGGTTGACCGGCTGATTGCGGTTGATCATGTACAGATTGTCCCAGTTGATGTGCCGTATGTTGTCGGTGTTCGACAACCATGCTTCTTCAAGCCATGCACCTGTGGTTGTACCTTGGTAGTAGCTTGGCAGATAGCGGTAATAATCCGGTCTTGGGTCGGGACCTCCGTACCATGTCAGTGCAGAGTAACCGTTCTTTCCGAATCGCAGTGAAGTGGCAAGGTTAAGTTGGGTCCGGTCAGTAATGTCGAAGGTGTAATTCAACAATGCAAGCGGTTCATGGTAGTCGCGTACCCTGGCATTGCGTCGTTTGCCAGCTTGCCATCCCCAGTTCGGATTGTAGTAATTGTTTCCCACCAGATCATATGCCTCCTGAGTGGATGCTTGTTGTGCACCTCTTTCCGTAGGAGCTCCCAGTAAGGTCAGGCTCAGTCTGTGCTGCGCATTGAACTGTTTTTCCACGGCAGCAAAATAGCCGAAGGCATTGTAGTAAACTCCGTTGACGTACGCATTGTTTCCTTGTCGCGTAGATATGGAGAACGCATACGACCATCCGTTGTCCTGCACGCCCGATGCATACGTAAGCATACCTCTGAAACGGTACATGGAATTAGAGTTCACCAGGCTGGCTCTGAACCCTTTTCTCATTTGTGAGGGACGTGTATTGATGTTGGTTACTCCACCAATACCGCCAATTCCCATTTCTCCCATTTGCAGTCCGGTAGTAACTTCCTGATTTCGGGTAGCATCGTTGAGACCGCTCCACAAAGACCAGGGGGTATAACCAGTCATAGCATCGTTCAGTTGGATGCCGTTCATGTACACATCCGAGAATTGTGAGTCATATCCTCTGATGTTAAACCGCATCTCACTGAACTGATAGGAGGCAATGTTGTTGAATACATCCTTTGAGGCAGAAAGAGAGGTAGGGAGAGACTGTGCGTCTTCCATTGTTTCTGTGTCAAACTCTGCGAAGATGGCATCGTCCATCGCCTGGGAACGGTTGGCCGGAATCATGATAACTTTCAGTTCGCGCATGTTTTTCCCCACTCTGACGGGAAGAGTCAAGTCTTCAAATTCGGCTGTTTCGAAATGCAGTTCATATTCACCCGGAGCTACCGTTTCAAATAAGAACTCACCTTGTTCGTTGGTGACAGCAGTGCGGTCACCCGGTGTCAGCACGATGTTTACTTTATCTATCTTGGCCCGGGTAGTGCGTGATACGACGACACCTTTTATGCCCCCTCCGGTTTGAGAGAAAGCGCTGAGGCTCAGCATCGAAATCAGCAATATCAATAATGTTTTCAGTTTCATAAGATATAGATTTAATGTTACTTGCCTATATAGATATACACGGGGAAGTGGTCGCTGAATCCTCCCTGGAAGTTATTGCCCACATACGTTCGTAAAGGATAGCCTTTGAACTGTCCCTCTTTCTGTACCATATAATGGCGTTTGAAAATGTGACCGTAGAATTTTGAATTATCGGCTTTTTTCAGTTTGAACTGGTCTTTGTCCTCATTTATCAGGTTGCCACTGACTACGATGTTGTCAAAGATGTTCCAGGCGTCTCCGTAGGCTAATGTGCCATATCCGGCTTTTAGTAAAGCGGCAAAAGGTGCATAATAGTCTGCGGGAGTAACCTCTTTCACCTTGATTTTTGCTCCTATTCCTTTTTCTCCGGATATGCTTTCATCCGTCGGGTCATCGTTAAAGTCTCCCATCATGACGACTTTAGTCGAAGGTCGGAGAGCTCTTACCGAATCGGCAATGTGCCGCATCTGGTTTCCTACAGCAATACGTCTGAATGCAGAAGCCTCTTTTCCTCCTAACCGTGAAGGCCAGTGAGCTACCATAAAGAAGAAATCCTCTTGGTCAATCTTGCCCCACATGGTGACAATGTCTCTGGTTTTAAAATCAGGAAGAGAAGGGATGACCGTACGTATGGCCTTGGAGCCTTCCAGTTTCAGTACATCGGGTCTGTACATGAATGCAGCGTCTACTCCACGCAATTCCGGAGAGTCATAGTGCACAATCCGGTAGTTGGCAGGTGAAAGCTTTTTGGTAGCCACAATATCTTCCAGCACGTTACGGTTTTCTATTTCGCACACGCCGATTACGGCAGGATAGTCTTTGTTGATAGCGGCAATGTCGAAAAATACCTTTTCAATGTTGCTGAGTTTCTTGTCATATTTATCCTTGGTCCATTTTTTCGGACCTTCAGGGGTAAATTCATCATCCAATACGTCGGGATCATTTTCCAGGTCAAAGAAGTTCTCCAGGTTATAGAATACTACTTTGAAAGGCTTTTGTGCATATCCTGACGTATAAAACGAAAATAAAGTGAGTAAGATGGTAAATAAGTGTTTCATACTTCGTTTATTTTAATTTAGGTTCCAGTCTATTGCATTGAAATCATTCTTCACTTCGGCAGGAATACTGGGGAAGAATGTAAATCCGGTCAGGTTTTCAATTTCTGAAACTTTCTTGCAAATGGCTTTTGTAACCTTCGTTTCACTGTAAGCTTTATTTTCCAGCCAGAAGCCGATAGCTTGGAGTTCTGAAGATTCGCATTGGTTTACCCATTTGCCCGTCATGCCGGATTTGGTTCGTAGCAAGACTTTAAAATAGTGTGTCGGTACATCTACTTTCACCCCGTTGTTGTCGGTGGCCTTTGTATTAGAGTTGGCAAAATAAGCTCCTGTCACTACGTAAAGAGTATCCGAGCAGGTATAGTTCTTTCTGATAACCTCTTCTAATTTTTGCCAGATGCCCTGATTCATACCTTTGCCGATTTGCGGTGTCTGGTTGGTAAAATAGAATGTCTGTGCATTCATATCCCGGGTAAAAGTTCTGTCAGCCGATGGAATCTGGTGTCCCCGGTCGTATGTGGGATATTCCTTGTAGGCCTTTTTCACATAAATCTGATATTCGTTGCCTATTTCCGGATCATATATCCATGCATCGGTTCGGTCTAAACTACCCAGATAGCATTTATGCAGAGGATAGGCCACCCACAAAGCCGTTTTATGCGATTTGTCGTAGCAGATGGAATAGTTACGCACAGCTGTTCCGTTTAACTCGGTAAGGTGTGTCACATACTGGTAGCTCGGGTTTTCTTTATAAGCCGGAATCTCGGCCCAGGCATTTGCAGACTGCGGCTTTGTGCCAGTTCCGGGTTCTGTTCCGGGAGATTTTTTCTGACCGTCTTGCGTAAGTGTCAATGTCGTTGTTTCCCCATTTCCTATTTTAATGGAGATGCGGGCATTTCTGGCCTCTTCGTCGGTGTTTTCTGTGAAATATACATACAACACGGTGATTCCGTCAATCAAGGTGCCTTCTTTGTCAGAAGTCGCACTTGACAGGGCGAACGAGCACCATTCTTCTCCTTCCGTGATGTGGGCGTACCATTGGGTTCCCGGATTACCTTGCAGCTGTATGGCGGTATTCCCCTTCTGGGAAGAAACCGGAGCGGTGTCTTCCCATTGGGCTGTTCCCACAAGATTATTATTCTCTTCGTCTTTGTGACAGGAAAAGAGAAGCATGGACACTATGAATAGTGTGATGTAACGTAGTCTCATGGTTGTAGCGGGTTAAGATTATTTTTTTGTAATCTTTATAGAACTTATATATAAAGCACCTTTTTCATCGTTCTTGATGGTAAAATACTCGTAGTTACCGCCTGTAAGATCAAATGTCTAGGTATATATCTTGAAGCCATTCTCTTCCTTCATGGATGAGTTTGCTTCTATCGCATTGGTAGTAGGATTTTCGCTTGTTCCGGCATATACATGGTATGCTGGAGCATAAGGTTGCGTTGATGCAACCTTTAGAATGATTTCAAGATATTGTATTTGCTCTATTTTTGTTGTATTAAAGATAAAACCTTGTTTTGTTATCTCTGAGGCATCTCCTTGGACCTGGATTCCCCCACCATTTTTTTCCTGTGCTATACATATTTTTGCTCCTTTAAAGTTTATAGAGTTATGGGTCCAGTTATACCATGTGGATTCATTTTGCACATCTTGTTTTCCGTATGCATTTGTTGGGAGTTCCACTGTACCCGTTTTCCCGTTAATGATGTCTGAACTGCTCATTACGATTATATTCCCTTCTGCTGTTTTGGGTGTTACAGTTATAGGGACTTCAACTGATTGCTCAGTTCCTTCAATTTTTATGGTGAGGGTTTGTTTGACAGCTGCCTCTGTTGTATTAGGATTTGCCGTAACTGTAACAGTCGTTCCATTTACTGTGGCTGATAAAATTCCTGACAATCCAGAAACTGTCAATGATTTACCCTCTGCATTTGCGAGTGTGACCTTCACATCTTGGTTTCCTCCCTTGTCTGTAAAGGTTATTGTTTTAGGATCAACGCTTGTTATTGCAGGTTCATTCGATACGAAGTCCTTTAAGTCCTCTAGATTACGTGGCATTAACTGAGCTTTCTCTTTGAAAACTGTTACAATACCGGTAATGGAACCAGTACCGGCCTTGTAGGGTTGTCCTACAATGGAGGTGGCGTTTTTATTGAAATAGACTGTCAGGTCACCAAAATTATAGGTCTTTGCTTCCCAGACTCCCGCTTCACTGATTGTTACATTACTTATGGTAGCAGGCATTCCCGCATATTCCGCCAATTTGTCTGTAGTAGTTTGAATAGGGACAACAGCGTTATCCTTGCTGATAACGGTTACATCGTTTATATCCCATTTGATTACTTGAGTGATTCCGTTGTAGGAACTAAGTTCTACCTTATCAGCTTTTAAAGAAACTTTCACCTTGTCTCCCAATGAGAAATTAGTCTGAATTTGCTCATTCAATGCACCATTGTATAATACAATACCTTCGTTGGCTGCTGTGGCATCCGGTGTCATGAGGTTCAGTGTACCGGCAGAAGCATTGTTAACTTTAGGGTCTCCGCACACGATGGCTTCAAACTCCATATTTTCAGTTAGTTTCGTCTGTCCACCTTTTTGCAGGTTGATAATTTTATTGATAGCTGTACCGCTTCCTTCTTCAGGAGTGGTTGCTCCTCCTTCCAGATTTACTTCCTGACCTCCATAACCGGTAGAAAGGCTGATGTCATCCAGACGGAATACAGAACTTTCGGATGCCGTGAAGCGGATGTAAAGTTCAGGTACAGCTTTCTTTAGCGTAAAGTTGGCAGTAGCCAGTATCCAGTAAGGATGGTCGGCATCTCCATTGTTCTTTTCATAAGTGATTTCTTGCCAGTTTGTTCCGTTGGAGCTTACAGAAACCTTGAAGGTTTCAGGGGTAAATGAATTGTCATAGCTCTTGTCCTCGTTCTGCTTGGAACGGCTGGCTCCGAATGTCAGTTTGAGGTTGGTCTGTCCTTCTGCCAAAGCAATCTTGTTAATGTCAAAAGTAGCCGGAGCGGTGCCAAAGAATACCACATTCGGTCCGGATGCACCTTCGTAAGCGTCCGTATTTGTCAGACCGGAAGAGCGGATAGAAGTCTTGTTGCCGGCATATTCTACAGATGTTGCTCCGTCTCCAGATTTGTTCCATCCTTGATAATCAGAAATGTAAGGCTTCTGCGAAGCGTCGGCATTTCCTAAAGTCTCATTGTAAATGAGCTTGGATTCTATTACGGTACCTGCTTTTACATTGACGGTCGCACTTTTCAAGATACCTGAGCGATTGCTCATGATGATGTTGATTTTTGCTTCCCCAATGGTACCTTCGGGCACACTGACTTGAATCTGGTCAGAACCTTCTCCTTGTGTCTTTGAAAGGGATATCCAGTCTGCATCTTCTACGGTAGCCTTCCATTGGCGGTTGGTGGATATTTCCAACGTTTGAACTCCACCGTTCTCAAACGTTAAGGTAGCAGGGTTGACTTCCAGATAAGGTGCCTCTGTGTCTTCATTGTCGTCTACACATGCAGTAAACGATACCATCATCAGCATGAATAGCAGTTCATGCCAAAATTTCAGTGAATTGACTTTTTTCATATTGTTTGTAATTAGAAATTAAGTAGCTTGGTTGGTTTCGGTTTAGTTCCTATGTATGTTGTAATAGTTTGATAAATTATTTAGTTTGTGTTTAGAGTGATTTTTCTTTGTCGTTTTTTGTGTTAAAAAGAATCGTAGGTGTCGTAGTCGTTTCTGTGATCTTATTCACAAGTATTAGTCGTAGGATGTCGTTTTCTAATTTTGGGTTTAATTTAAGCTTTTTCTCTGAAAATTGAAAATGTTATGAATATTTTTACATAATGTTAGCTTTTGGAACGATAAAAAAGCCCCCATCTTCTATCTGGAAGATGGGGGCTTTTGCAAACCTGAATAAACAGGTTTTATTCTTTTTCTTTCAAACTTTCATCAATATCCTTGATTTTTTTCAATACCAGTTCCATGTCTTTTTTCAGACGCTCAATCTTGCGTGTGATGTCAGCTACCAGAGTATTTCCCTTCTTGGAAGAAGAATTCAGGAAACCAAGGTTGTTTTCGTAGGTCTGAATGTCGTTTTTCAGTCCTTCGTAAGTGCGAACCAAGCGTTCACGGTCGCGGTAAAGATTTCCTTCTTTGTTGCCATTAGTGCGTACACTGCTCAGGCGTTTTTCGGTAGCCGACAGGTGCAGACGGTCGAACAGCTTGTCTACCAATGCATGGAATTCCTTATACAGACGGTCTTTTTCCTTGAAAGGAACGAAGCCGATGGCATTCCATTCTTTCATTAGGGCACGTACTTGTTCGGCAGTCGCATCGTCTGCAGTTCCGGCAGCTTCCAGGACAGCCATGCGCTTAATGACATCTTCTTTCTTTGCCAGGTTTTCCACTTCTTCCGAGCGTTGTGAAGAAGTAGCCTTGTTTTTCCGATCAAAGAAATAGTCGCAGGCACCGATGAAACGTTTCCATACGGCATCGGAATGCTTTTTGGCTACCGGACCGATGGTCTTCCATTCTTTCTGGAGCTTGGTCAGGATTTCAGCCGTTTCTTTCCAGTCGGTACTTTCTTTCAGGGCTTCAGCTTTTTCGCAGAACGCTTTTTTCTTTTCCAGGTTAGCTGCCATTGTTTCCTTCACAGATTTGAAGAAAGCAGCTTTCCGGCGGAAGAATTCATCGCAGGCAGCGCGGAAACGTTCGAAAATCTTGACGTTCATCTTTTGCGGAGCATAGCCGATAGTCTTCCATTTGGCCTGGAGGGCAAGGATTTCATTGGTCTTGTCTTCCCAGTCGGCAAAAGTAGTGAAGGTGTCATATTCCATACCTTCCACGATTTCGCAAATCACCGTTTTCTGGTCCAGGTTATTCTGTTCTTTTTCTTTCAGTTCTTCAAAATGCTGCTGGTGGCGTTTGTTGACAACCGTAGAGGCAGCTTTGAAACGGCTCCAGATTTCTTCGCGCAGGTCTTTGGCTACCGGACCGATGGCGCGGAATTCCTGATGAAGCTTCTGCAGCTGGTGGAAAGCAGAAATTACGTCGGGTTCTTCAGCCAATTTTTCTGCGGCTTCGCACAAGCGGGTTTTCTGCTCCAGGTTTTTCTTGAAGTCATATTCGCGGAATTCGTTGTTCAGCTTTACCATGTCATAGAATTTTTCGGTGTAAAGCTGATAGGTTTTCCACAACTCGTTTACTTTCGCTACCGGAATCTGGCCTATTTCATTCCATTCCTGCTGCAATTTCTTAAAATCGTCGTATATCTTGTTGGTATCCTCCTGTGATTCGGTCAGGAACTTCATTCTTTCCAGAATACCCAGTTTCTTGGTCAGGTTTTCTTCCTTTTCCTTTTCCTGTGCAGCCGCTAAGGCATTTCTCTTCTCCTTGATGGCGTTCATGACAGCTTTGAATTCTTCTTCTGCCGGTTCTGTTTCCGGAGTGAAGTCTTCTGCCTTTCCCCCTTCGTCGATGAAAGCTTTCCGTGCCGCTTCTGATTTGGCTTTTTGTAGTTTGTAGAACGTTTGTTTAAGTGAATCGATTTCCTGCTTGTCGGTCAGGGCGTTTTTCTCGTTGATTTCCTTCAGGCGCTGCACCACTTCTTCCAGTGTCTGTTTGGGAGCGGATGTTTCCTTTTCGGTGTCTTCAACAGTAGGAACCGGTGCTTCAATGGGTTGTTCCATCGGAGTTTCGGTTAATGGGCGGTTGGTTTCATTTACTTCCATCGTATATAGATTTTAAAGAGTATAATATCCTAGTTTTTTCTTTACCATTAGTAAAGGTTCTTACAAATTAAAGAAAAAAAATCTGATTTTCATACTTTTTCAGAAAAAAACTATAGGGTAAGAATCATTTTTAGAAATAAAAAGACGAGGAATGTGGCTCAGAAGGGCTTCTAGAGGGGGTGAAAAAAACGCAAGTGCGTTTGAAAGAAAACGCTTTGACGTTTTGATCAAAACGCAAGTGCGTTTGAAGTAAAATGTACTTGCGTTTTACCTCAAACGCACTTGCGTTTTTCTTTAACAAAAATTTAGGATAATAATACGGTGATTCCCATGTACATGAGCATACCGATAATGTCGTTGGTAATGGAGATAAACGGTCCGGTGGCAATGGCCGGATCGATTTTCAGCTTTTCCAGTGTCATGGGCACCAGGGTGCCGAAAATGGAGGCAAACATGACCACGGCAAACAGGCTGATGGATACCGAATAGCTGACCGTAGCCGTAGCTCCGAAGCGGATGAAGTTGTAGATGTACACCAGCATGGAGATAATGGTGGCGTTGATAAGGGCTACGACAGATTCTTTCAGCACCTGCTTGAACGTGTTTTCGGCGTTCAGCGAGCTGTTGGCCAGACCTTGCACGACCAATGCGGAGGACTGGGTTCCCACGTTTCCTCCCGTTCCACCGATAAGGGGAATGTAAAGCGCCATTTCCGGATGAGCGGCAAAGGTAGAATCAAAGTTGCCCAGAATCATGGAGTTACCGATTCCACCCAGCATACCGATGAGCAGCCACGGAAGGCGTGCGGTGGTCTGGCGGAACACGTTGTCGTCTGTTTCTACGTCCTGTGATAAACCGGATGCCAACTGGTAGTCGCGTTCGGCTTGTTCACGAACTTCGTCCATTACGTCGTCTACGGTGATGCGCCCTACCAGACGGCCGATACTGTCGACGACGGGAACGGCCACTAGGTCATACTTTTCAATGGTCTGCACCACCTCTTCAATGGGCGTATCCACATGGACGGAAATCGGGTCCTTTTTCATCACGTGTTTCACCTTGGAAACCGACGGACTGGTAATCATCTTTTTCAGCGGGAATACGCCGCGCAGACGTTCATCGTCGTCTACCACATATACATAATATATCTCGTCCATTTCTTCTGCCTGCAGTCGCATTTCGCGCAGGCATTCGGGCATACTCCAGTTCTCGTTCACAATCACCATTTCCGTACCCATCAAACCACCGGCGGTGTCTTCGTCGTATTTCAGCAAGTCGACGATGTCGCCTGCCTGTTCGATGTCTTCAATGTGTGAAAGCACCTCTTCCTGCTTGTCCTCGTCCATTTCACGGATGATGTCTACGGCATCGTCCGAATCCATGTAGTCGACAAAGCGCTTGGCGATGGTTTCAGGGGGAAGTATTTCGAGGAATTTCTTTCGGGCATCCTCGTCCATTTCAATCAGTACGTCGGCTGCCGTTTCGTTGTCCAGCAGCAGGTAGATGAAGCGGGCATCTTCTGCGTCCAGCTCATTGCACAGTTCGGCGATGTCGGCCGGATGCAGGTCCTTGATGACTTCTTTTAACTGGTCGGAATCTTTCTTCTCAATCAGTTCGGTGACTAATTTAATATCTTCGCTATTCATCTTGTAAACTCCTGATGAGGGTTGTTATCGTAGTCTGTAAGTCTCGTGTGCAGGGTCACTCGGCCTTTGCGGCTGAGGAATTCAAGGCTTCTTCCACCCGGTTGGTCAGGTCGATGAAGTCTTGTACGGAAAGCTGTTCAGGCCGTTTGTTGAAGATAGGGTCGGCACTGAGCGGATTTCCTTTCTCCAGAATCGGAGATATGGAGTTGCGGAGCGTCTTGCGGCGCTGGTTGAATGTCGTCTTGACAATCTGCTTGAACAACTGCTCGTTGCATCCCAACTCCTTGGTCTCGTTGCGGGTCATGCGGATGACGGCGCTCTTCACCTTGGGAGGAGGATTGAACACATGTTCGTGTACGGTGAACAGGTATTCCACGCTGTACCAGGCTTGAATCAGTACGCTCAGAATGCCGTAGGTCTTGTTGCCCGGACGAGCCGCGATGCGTTCGGCCACTTCCTTCTGAATCATGCCCGTGCAGCAGGGAATCAAGTCCTTGTAGTCGAGCATCTTGAAGAATATCTGGCTGGAAATGTTGTAGGGATAGTTGCCGGTCAGCACAAAAGGCTGTCCGTCGAAAAGTTGCCGGAGGTCCATTTTCAGGAAATCCTGCTCGATGATATGGTCTCCTAATTG
The DNA here is from genome assembly GCA_945965395.1 of uncultured Bacteroides sp. Classification (GTDB taxonomy): domain Bacteria; phylum Bacteroidota; class Bacteroidia; order Bacteroidales; family Bacteroidaceae; genus Phocaeicola. The sequence goes on along the minus strand of CAMFND010000159.1, from coordinate 1,396 downwards.
CGGAAAATTCTCACGCAGGTAAGCTACCGATTCAAAGTCCAGCTCTACCACCTTGAGCGGGCGGTCTTTTTTCAGCAGGTATTGGGTGAGAACTCCCATTCCGGGACCTACTTCGAGAACGGGAAGGGCCGGGCAGGCGTCTACCGTGTCGGCTATGTCTTGTGCCACTTGCAGGTCTTTCAGGAAGTGTTGTCCTAAAAACTTTTTAGGTTTAACTAATTTCATACCTCAGGTTTTAAATGTTCGTATTATCTTTGTGACTTGCAAAGTTAAACATAAATCTTTATATACAGACTGATTTTGGAACGAACAGGTTTAAAAAAAGTACTAAATAAGGTCTTCCAGATAGCGCTTCCGTTGGTACTCGGAGCGGCTATTCTGCTTTGGACATACCACGATTTTGATTTCCGGCGTGTGTGGAGCGTGCTGGATGGCGGCATGAATTATGGCTGGATGGCCTTTTCGCTGGTGTTTGGTGTGTTGGGGCATCTGTTCCGCGGCTGGCGCTGGAATCTGACGTTAGCTCCGTTAGGTGAATATCCCAAGGTGTCGAACAGTGTGTATGCGGTTTTTGTGTCGTACGCGGCCAATCTGGTCGTACCGCGTGTGGGGGAGGTTTCCCGCTGCGGTATCCTGTCGAAGTACGACGGGGTTTCTTTCTCCAAATCGCTGGGTACGGTGGTGACGGAGCGTCTTATCGATACCATCTGTGTGCTGCTGATTACCGTAGTGACGCTGTTGCTCCAGTCGCGTGTGTTTGCGGCATTCTTTGAAAAGACCGGTACGAACATGGGCTTCTTTACAGGCTTGTTTACTTCCACCAACTTTTATATCACTCTCATCTGTCTGTTCGCCTTGGGCGTGCTGGCGTTTTTCTTGGTCCGCAATTTGACGGTATTTGCGAAGGTGCGCGGCATATTGAACGATGTGTGGGCCGGATGTTTATCGCTTCGGCATGTAAAACGTCCGTGGCTGTTCGCTTTTTACACCGTGGGTATCTGGGCATGCTATTTCCTGCAATTCTATGTGAGTTTCTATTGCTTTGACTTTTCTGCCTCACTGGGCTGGATGCCTGGACTGGTGATGTTTGTGGTGGGCAGTATTGCAGTGGCCGTTCCTACTCCTAACGGAGCAGGTCCGTGGCACTTTGCGGTCATTACCATGATGATGATGTATGGGGTAGGAAAGGAAGATGCCGGAATATTTGCCCTGCTGGTGCACGGTATTCAAACCTTTTTATTAATTTTGCTAGGTGTTTACGGGCTTGTAGCCTTACCACTTGTAAATAAGAAACGGACCGGGAAGTGAAATTGCTTTTCCGGAATAAAATCAAAAAATATAATATGAACGAAATTCTTTCTTTGGCTCCGCAGAATGTGTGGAAGCATTTCTATTC
>CAMFND010000158.1 GCA_945965395.1 uncultured Bacteroides sp. | reverse complement strand
AATAAAATCGCCTAAACACGGAGGTAAAAGCAGATATTGACTTGATTCCCTAAGATACAAAAATTTAGGGAGACGGGCAAGTTCTGACTGAGCGAAGTTAGGACTTGCCCGATTTTTTTTGCAGACACAAAAAAGGCTATCTCAAGTTTATTTGAGACAGCCTCTTTAATTTTGCACCCAGATTCAATAACCAATTCATAAAATCTGAAAATAATGAGAACTGACATTGATCTGGAGTTTTTGCAGTATTGCAGCAATACTGAACTTCGCGAATTATGTAACATGCTTACGCATGATGAAGAGGGAAACATCCGCTTCAGTGAAAAACTGACAGAGAAGGATTCCTACATTGAGAACTACCCAGATAATTGCAAATTCCTTTGGAAGGACATTGCAATGGAACTGCAATTGTTTGGAGGCAAGTAAAGTTTTCCCCTTTCCCCTCCTCATTGCAATAAACAACAATTCCACAGTTTATCCCCTCCTTAGAAAAAAGGAAAAACTCAACCCCCACGAACTTTTTCAGTAACACCCCAGCAAAAATGTAAAGCAAACTATCAGCTATAATCAAGCATCTAAGCACATTTATGTGAAAATAGAGTTAAATTTACCTCGACACGAACGTGACGAGGTCTTGACACGTTCGTGCTGATGTCTCGTCATGTTCGTGTCGCGACCTTGACAGCTACGTGTCGAGGTATTTTTGTATAAGCGTAATCACATCTGCGTTTATGCCACAGAAATTCTTTTTCTTTGTGCCTCAGGAAGCACGCCTATAAATTTACAAATAAAAAAGATACAACCACTACTTAGTACCTCCACCAAGCGCATGATAAAGAGAAATGATTACCAGCAATCTGCCATCCGGTAGAAGCATTATTTACCTCGTTTCCCGCATCAAGTAACGACTATTCAAACTCCAGAACGGCTTCCTGCTGACGCGTTTTGGCTACTTTCAAATTAAGCCACGTTTACCCCCTTATTAAACAATGGAACGGTAAGCGAAGCTATAGCCGACGACAGCCATTTGCCAGGATTAATGGTTACGCCGTTACTGTTATTCGTCCAACCAAGTGTTCCTGAAAGTATCAGACTTGGATAAAAAGCCGCACGGGCAGAATTGGTTGCATAAAAAGCTTCTGCAAGTGCTGCTTCCGCCTGTCGTACATCGATCTGGTTGACATATATCAAGTATTAAGGCCTCTCATGAAAATTTTATGCTATACAACATATTATATAATAAACAATGTGTAATTTTGTGTTGTAAAACATAAAAACAACTACGAAAATGAGATTCCTTATTAAATGCTTTATTAAAGGCCTGAGAATGATGGGCGACAACCAACTACAAATTCTGAACAAATAATAGTTCACATTTGCCCATTTTGAACGAAAATAACAGGCAAACAAAAAGACAAGAAATGAAACCGACCACCGGATACGACTTTAGCATATTCCGATGATCGGTGTTTTTTTGATATAAAGTCACCTGAGAGCTGATGCTACAGCCTTGGCGTTTACCTGGGTTGCCGGTTCGTTAATTCTCATCAATTACGTCTTACCGCATTTCAACCATCGTCCACGTTTCAAACGTACAAGGAAGATAAATCCACGAAAACACAATTCTACGCACATGGCAATCCATACGCCTTGCAGTCCCAATGTAGGGGTAAGCCAGGCAGCCAGAGTCAGACGTACAGCCCAGATGCTGAAGAAATTCATCAGGCATGGAATCAGTGTATCGACTGCTCCGACAAAGACTCCGTATGCAACAATAGAGGCCGCAAACATGGGCTCAGCAAAAGCTTCGATGCGTAAAGCCATTACCCCCAGCTGACGGATTTCTTCGACCGGAGTCATCATCCCGATAATCTGAGGGGCGAACAGATACATAAGGATACCCATTACGCCCATGATGGCCATTCCCATCAGTACAGTAATATGGGCAAAGCTGCGGGTCAGCTTCTTCCGTCCGGCTCCGATGCTCTGGCCGACAAGAGGGCAGGAAAATGGAAAATATGAAAAAATAAACGGATGCATCCCGACGGATGGAAACATCGCCTCCCAGCCATGCCGGCAGTGAGGAGCTGATGCTCGCGCCCAATATGGCCAGCAGCAGACTGAAGACCAGTGTACCAACAAGTGACTGCTGCAGCACCATACGCGCTCCCTTCAGGTCGCCTGCTCCGATTCTGTGAGCCACCTGTACGGAAAAGCCCGTAGCGGCAGCCGTGCAAAATCCCCAGAAAAGCCATGTGGTGGTTGATATCAGTCCGATGGAAGCAGATGCCTCCGCATCGATACGTCCCACCATGGCTGCATCGATATACTGCATGATGATGGAAGACAGCTGTACTATAATGGCCGGAACGCTGAGCCCTACGGTCAGGCGCAGCTGCTGTCGCAAGGTCATCGGACGGCCGTCACGGATAAGGTCAAGCAGCATATCCGTTTTCTTTTGTGCAGCCGGATGCTTCTGGGATAGCTCCGGTGAAGCTCCATTTTACTGCCTCAATGTTGCTGCACTCCTTGATGGCTGATTCTCCGGCACGGATTATTACGTTTTCCAAACGCAGATTATACGACTCAAACAAAGGGCGTTCGCCCCGAATTCTGAATTTCTGATAACTTCCATATAATTTTCTCCTCCAATCATATCTGTTACTTATCAATTAACCGATACAAAAATAGAAAAGGGCAGAATACCGGATGGTATACAAATCCTCGGACTATATACCCATGTTACAGATTTTAGGAAAAGGTAGACAGAGCTGACTTTGCATATACAGTAGAAGCTGAATCATATTCCACGAGTCAGGAGGAGTACTTTGCCCACATTCCCGCCAAGATTCGCACGAAATTTTGTAGCTTTGCAGACAATTTTGAAAAAATGACAATGAAAAATAAGCTCATCCAAATCTCGGCATGGATTGCTGCCCACATCACCCTTGTGGTAGTGCTGGTAACGGCCGTGGCTCTCTTTCTTCCCTCCTCGTTCGTCTGGATAGATACATCAGCCATCACACCGATGCTGGGCGTGGTGATGTTCGGCATGGGACTGACGCTTCGTCCGTCCGACTTCCGGCCGGTCTTGCAACATCCGAAAGACATCCTCGTCGGCGAACTGGCACAGTTTCTTATCATGCCCTCGCTGGCGTGGCTGCTCTGCAAGTTATTGTCGCTGCCGGAAGAACTCGCCTTAGGAGTGATTCTCGTGGGATGTTGTCCGGGAGGTACAGCCAGCAATGTTATCTGCTACCTGGCCAAAGGCGATGTAGCCCTGAGCGTGGCCATGACCGGAGTTTCTACACTGCTGGCTCCCATCGTAACACCTGCCCTCGTATGGCTGCTTGCCGGAGAGTCGGTGGAGGTAGATGTGGCAGGCATGTTTTTAAGTATCGTACAGGTGGTGATAGTGCCCATCGTACTGGGAGTGGCTGCCAATCATTACTTCCAGCGCACCACCCGACGGATTATACCGTTGCTACCGATGATTTCCACCTTATCTATTGCGTTCATCATCGGCATTATCGTAGCGCACAACGCAGCCAGCATCCTAGCTTGCAGCCTGATAGTGGCCGTAGCAGTGATTCTGCACAACGTACTCGGACTGGCCCTGGGCTATAGTCTCTCCTCTCTTGTCGGAAGCGAGCCGTCCAAACGGTCGGCCATCGCCATCGAGGTAGGTATGCAAAATTCAGGTCTGGCCACTTCACTGGCCGCCACTCATTTTGCCTTGTTTCCCATGGCGGCCGTACCCGGAGCTATGTTCTCGGTATGGCACAACTTCTCAGGCAGCATTGCGGCACAGATTTTCAGAAGACAGGCAGATAAAAAATAAGGAATCAATGCCTGCACATGCGGCATGAGAATGACAGCATAAAAAAAGCCTGCGGTTCAAAGACGCATCTGAACCGCAGGCTTATCATGTTTCAATAACTGATGTTACTGCGCTTTTCCTAACAGCACTTCTTCTCCCTGCACAAAGGTAATGTCACGAGGAATGTCGGCTCCGTTAATCCGGTCAAGGTCGGCCTGAAGTGCCGGAGTAATTCCACCGTTCTCTTCTCTATACTTCTTCGCAAATTCCACGTTGCCGTCGCCCTGTGTCTGAAGAATCAACGCTGCCCAGCCGTTCATGGCTTCCTTGGCCTTTGCAAAATCAATCACATACTGACCTTTGTCATCACGTGAAAATGCTCCTGCTTTCTCCATATAATTGAAGCACATCATATTGGCTTTTCCGTGTGAAGAAGCTGCTCCAAAACGAACTGAACGCAAGATACCTGCAATGTAAGTAGCCATCGCATCCTCGGCTGTAATGTTCGTGATTTCACCCATTTCGATCAGCTTGGTCACCATGAACAGGCCCAGGATGTCTGCCTTGGCTTCTTCCCAGGAAGTCTTCTCTGTGCCCATCACTGCATCTACGCTTTCATTGGTACGGATGGTCTGCTTCACACCCAGTCCGTGTGCCACTTCATGGAAAGTCACGTTCCAGAAAAACGCATCGAAGTTGAGGTATTTCTGCTGTTCGGGCGTAACGACAAGCTGTCCGATAGGCAACAGAATCTTATCGAACTTAGCCTTCATGGAATTACGCAATTGCAGACGGCGTGTACCTTTCAGCGCATGTACTCGCTCGTCGTTCGGCAGATTGATGGCAATAGTTTTGCTCCCCGCGTTGCAGTCGCCGGCATAGTACACCGCATCATACACATTCAGGTCGGACGACGTACCCGGCACAAAGGTTTTATATTCCGGCGGACAGGGCAACTCTTTCTGAAGGGCCGGAAGCATGGCTACAAACTTGGCCAGGTCCTTGCTGCGGGCTTCATCCTTCAGCAAGATAAATGACTCGTACGACGCCTTGGTTTCGCGGAACTTATCATCGTAAGTTTCAATAGGTCCTGTCACGAAGTCAATCTTGCTGTCCTTCATGTCCATCCATGCCAGGTCGCTTGCCAAATAATCATCTGTTTTGAATGCTTCGATACGCTTTTCAAGGTAGGTTTTCAGGCCCGGGTCTTCTGCCAGTGCCACCGCTTTCTCCAGCAAAGCACAGATGCGTTCTATTTCCGGAGCATAGGCTTCATGATACCATACGCTCTTTAAAGAACCGTCTTCGTTGCGGCGGATAACCGTGTACCATGGGTCCTTGTTTTCATCTTCAAAGGCATTGAACTCCGCTTCGGTAATATCCAGCGGGTAATAGTTGCATACATCCGGTTTTTCGCCATAACCAGCCAGGAAAGGCTTGTTATTGTCCAGACGGTCCCATGCGCCATAGTGAATCATGACAAACTCTTTCGCATAGCTGTCGGTAATGGTATCAAGCAGACTTTTATCACCGAATGTCTGCTTCCAGAAAAGGTCGTCAGTAATTTTCCCCACCTGGAAGAATATTCTCACCAACTCTTTTTCCTTGTCGCTCAAGTTGTTCACAAGATCAGACTTCAGTTCAACAGATGCATACTCCTCTACCTTTGCTTTCATCGGCGATTCCTTCTGCTGGCTGCTGCACGAGCACAGGCTGGAGGCCATCGTGGCAACTCCCAACAAGGCTGCCGAAAAATTAATCATTCTTTTTCTCATACTTCATTGATTGTTTTGTTTGTTTGCGAAGATACGAAAAGTCCCTCATATTTCGGGCATTCAGGGAATCACATTAAAGAGTTCCCCGCAAATCAATCTTTCTGGTACAATTCTTCCAGATATTTCTTCGCTTCTAGAATCACCGCATCGTCCATGCGTGATGAATTTACGATAATCTCTAGCGCCTCTGCCTCATAACCGTTTCGGATAATACTGCGTGTAGACGACAAACAGGTCCTTTTTGCATTCTCTGCTTTACCTTTCTTATACTCAGGATACACCTTCTCTACCTCTTCTACGGTAATGTCCAGATTTTGCTTGACCAAAGGATAAAGCTTCATAAAGGTGGCCTTGCCAACAGACCTCAGCATGTTACCCAATGCATACGCTTTATCCTCATCATATTGATCTTTCACTTTCTTACTGCGCTTCTTTAAAGTTGTCTTTGGCTTGTCTTTAAAAATTGTCTTCCTCCATTTCTTGATTTGATATTCCGATACTGACCAGTGAATCTCGCCTACCGTGTCCGTCGCTTTTTCCTGCTCAGGAATCTGCATCAGTGTCTGCAGCTCGGCATATTCCTTAGGAAATTCCGCTTTCACATAATCCTGCACTATATTGATAAGCTCTTGCTCTTCACCCAGGTTTTTCCCATCATAAGCCACATAGTCTTTCTTAGGTATCACAAAAGAATTAAGAGGGTGTACCAAGCGAAGAAAATGCGCTACAAGTACAGCGTATTCATTCTCCGTAAATGAACGGTCGACGCGCCGGATGTGTGCCGGGTCCAATTCCCACTCCGCTCTTTTAGGATTAGGAAATACCTTAGTTAACCGTTGTTTCCCGGCAAAATTATAACCCACTGGAAGAATATGCGCCAAATACCACCCCGAATCATTCAAGTTAATATAGCTATAGCTATTGCACTTATAATAGGCAAGCTTTCGTTCTTCTTCATCTGTTTTAAAGCCGCACACTACATTTTTCTGATTGAGATGCTCCACTAAATCGGATGCAGTATAACGCTTGTCATAAAGTTTCAAAGCCGTAAATGGCATGGTAAATGTATTATCACAGAAAAAGGTTTTCAACCCATCCTGATATTCAGACAGGAATCCTCTGCGTAATAAAACATACTGTCCTTCTGGTGCACTCCCATAAAGCCGGATGGCAAACACGACATCCGGACGTTTCACATACTCAAGCAGTGCCTTATGTATAGCCTGGATGGTCGCTTTATGCTGAAACTGCCACTTAATTATCTGATTGAAGAAATCGGTGGCATTCTCTGCAAGCCCTTTCTTAGGAAAACTTACCACACCTTTTTTCTTGATGTCGAAAATCATATCGTTTATCGCTGAAGAATACGGGATGTGCTGATTTTTCATACTGGTATTATTTTTAAGTTGTTATTCAAGTATTTCTTTTGGTGTGGCAATATTACAAATAAACCGTAACACCTCCACTATTTGCCTTCAATAATTTTCAGGAAACACTTCATACACATAATTTCCACACCACACACGAGGAAAGCTGCACAGAAATCCATAACTTTGAAGAAAGTTTATCAGAAAAAACAACCCAAACAAGATAACATGAAAAAAGTAATTGTGATTTCAACCAGTCTGCGTGCTGGTTCCAACAGCGACATGCTGGCCGACAAGTTTATGGAAGGTGCCCTCCAGGCAGGCCACGAAGTAGAAAAAATCTCACTCATCGGAAAAGATATACGTTTCTGTCGTGGATGCCTGGCTTGCCAGAAACTGGGCAAGTGTGTGATTAATGACGACGTGGACGCTATCATGCAGAAAGTGCTACACGCAGATGTCATCGTATGGGCTACCCCGATTTATTATTTCGAGATGAGCGGACAGATGAAGGTGCTCATCGACCGTATGAATGCGATGTACACTCTGGATTACCAGTTCCGCGACGTCTATATGCTGACCGTGGCAGCCGAAGAAGAGCCGGAGGTTCCTCAACGTGCCGAATCGGGTCTCACGGGCTGGATTGACTGCTTCCCGAAGAGTCGCTTGGCCAGTACGCTTTTCTGCGGCGGAGTGGCTGACCCACGCGCCATCAGCGGACACAGCAAACTGAATGAAGCTTATGAGATGGGCCTTCACTGCTGAAAGATTTCAGAAAAAACTGCGCCGGACAAGGTGATTAATAGGATATCACCACCTCCGGGGAAATTTAATAACTCTTGTTCCGGAGCTCCAGTGTCACGTCCATGTAGCTACGCTTGCCTTCAATGTAGTCGGCATACAAAGTTTCCGCATCCTTACCTTTCAGGATGCGGCACTTGCCGCACGATTCGCAATCGTGCAGGCACTTCCAGGCATCGAGCACATATGCCCGGCGGGCTTCCTGGGTAGATTGTTCAATTGGAGGAGATGTCATAGATTCTGTTTTGCTTTATACAATAATACGCAAATATATCAGTTTTGTTCATTATCTTAAAAGAAAAATCATTGCAACCATGAAACAAGAACCCCTACACTCCTGCCCCGAACTGATTGACTACATCAATGAAACGGGCTTTCTTCCCTTGCTCAGCATGGGTATTGCCGGATGGTCGGCCGAAGAAGTCGTGGACGAAGACTGCCAGTACACCCGTTTGCCCGACGGCGGATGGGAATGGCCGCTTTGGGAATGGAAAGGTGCCATCCTGCAAGAAAGCGGTTGCGCATACGGTAAGTTATTCAAAGACAAAGCCGCATTCATCAGTCGCAAGTGGTGGCCCGACTTCTGCAATTACCGGCGGAGTCTGTTTCCTTATCCGGAGGCGGGAAGCATTGAAGAAACCATCCTCGACGTACTGAAATGCGAAGGTAGCCTGATTACACGGGAACTGCGTGCGGCATGCGGATTTACCGGACCGAAAATGCGGAGCCGCTTTGATGCCTATCTCACCCGACTGGAAATGGGTGGCTACATTGTGACGGAAGATTTTATCTACCCCCTCGACCGCCACGGACGAGAGTATGGCTGGGGCTGGTCACTGAAAATCTACCACGAGAAAGGCAGAATCAGCTTCTTGTCGGGAAGTGTGTCGCCCATCACCGACGAAAGTATCAGACTGGGACACGTCACGTTGATAACCAGTCCCGAAAGTTTGCGGTCGAAATCCGCATCCATCATTTTCTTCTTACTCAGATAATAGCCGATGATTACCAGAATAAACAGGATAATCATCTGTGTAACGATTACATCCATTGTTTCTTCTTACCTTAAAAAAAGTCGTGCAAAGATACAGATTTTTCTTTACTATTTCATGTCCACCATTAATCGGCTTTTCGTACATTTGCACCGCATTTTAAGCGTATTGACCACACACCAGGCTATTTCTTTCGGGAGGTAGCCTTGTTTATATAGAACCACTTAAAAACAAAAGCAATGGAAACCTTTTATGACGTAGTAGCAGGTAATCAGCTTGTATTGGTGGACTTCTTCGCCACCTGGTGTCAACCTTGTAAAATGATGCACCCGATTCTGAAACAGGTGAAAGACGTGCTGGGCGACCGCATCCGTATCATCAAGATTGATGTGGACACACACAGCGTATTGTCTCAAAAGTACCAAATTCAGTCCGTCCCCACTCTCATGCTGTTCCATAACGGGGAAGTGCTTTGGAGAATCAGCGGCGTAATGCAGAAGGCTGAGTTGCTCAGTACGATTGATCCGTTTCTGAAATAGTACATATATTAAGATTTACATTACATCTATCCAGCACATGAAAAAACTAAGTAAAAATGCCATTATAGGCTATCCGGCAGGAATTATCACCGGCATCACTTACGGATTGAATCCCTTATTTGCGGTTCCACTGATGAAGAACGGTGCCGCCATAGAGTCCATACTTTTCTTCCGCTATGCTTTTGCGGTACTGCTCTTAGGCCTGTTCCTGTTACTCCGTAAACAGAGTTTCCGGGTTTCAGGAAAGCAAATCGGCATATTGTTCATCCTCGGACTGCTTTACACCTCCAGCAGCATCTTTCTTTTCGATGCATACGAATACATCGCTTCCGGACTGGCTACTACGCTGGTATTCCTCTACCCCGTCCTCGTGGCCATTATCATGGTGTTCCTGAAAGTCGTTCCCTCATGGCCGGTATGGCTTGCCATTGCCGCCACCTTCGGAGGTGTGCTCATCATGACACAAAGTGACGGTTCACAAACCATCAACCCCATCGGTGTGCTGCTCTCCATCGCCTCGGCACTGGTGTATGCACTCTTCATCGTCATCATCAACCGCAGTAAGGCCATTGCCGGCATATCCAACACCCTCCTCACCTTCTATGCACTCATGGTAGGAGCGATTGTCTTTATCGGAAAAATCCTCAGTTCCGACACTGCAATTACGGCTGGAATCACTACCGGAGCAGACTGGCTTAACCTTGTGGGACTTGCCCTGCTGCCAACCATCGTTTCCACGGCCACCCTTGCCATAGCCTCCCGTAACATCGGGGCCACCAAGGCTTCTGTACTCGGCGTATTCGAACCCATCACCGCCATCATTGTTGGCACACTGATGTTTGGCGAACCGCTGACCACCAACATCATTGTCGGCATTTCCATTGCCATGGTAGCCGTCACGTTCATGATTACCGTGACCAAGCGATAACGCATATAGAGCAAGTAAAGACATGAGAGACTTTGCCGCAATAGATTTTGAGACCGCCAACAACCAGCGCTCATCCGTATGCTCGGTGGGCGTGATCGTGGTGCGCGACGGCGAGATAGCCGATACCTTTTATTCCCTCATCAATCCGGAACCGAATTATTACACATACTGGTGCTCGCAGGTACACGGACTTACCCGTGAAGATACCGAAGACGCACCGGTTTTCCCCGCCGTATGGACACAAATTGAGCCACTGATTGAGGGCCTGCCGCTCGTGGCACACAACCGTCCCTTCGATGAGAGTTGCCTGAAAGCCGTCTTCCGCGTCTATCAGATGGACTATCCCGACTATGAGTTTTATGACACTCTGTGCGTGGCACGCAGAGTATTTCCGGAGCTCCCCAACCACCAGTTGCACACCGTGGCCGCTGCCTGCGGATACCGTCTGGAAAATCATCACCACGCACTGGCCGATGCCGAAGCCTGCGCGTGGATAGCCAGAGAAATTCTGTAAACCGTCTCACAGAAAAATACGATTCAGAACAATATGCAGATGATTTTGACCTTTTAGTATGGACAGGCAAAAGCTAAATTTGCTTTGTAAAAGTTCAAAATTCTCATCTTATGAAAAACAGCAATGTAAAATCAAATGCCGAATTTATCGGAAAACTGATTGCAGATAACCGTACCTGGTCGTTTAAGGAACTGAAATCAGCAAGCGGTTTCTCAGATATGGAGTTAGCCTTAGCTTTAGGATGGCTTATGCACCAGAATCACATCCTTCTGAAAGAAGAAAACGAAGAGGTATGCTTTTCTCAAGACTTCAACCCCTATCAATATCTATAGCCCTTTATGGATGACACATTCACGATAAGGTTCGATTTATCCATAGGGTATATCAGCTATAAGTTCATCAAAAATGCAGACGATACTTATCACATTATCCGCACGCAATACGTGATGAACTGCAAAAAGACACAAGGGTGGAAGCATGTCTGCCCAAAGGTAGTCGCTCAGCTGAAAAAGGAATTCCAGGGAAAATAAATTAGAAAGCACGGAAATCGCTCAAACGTTTCTGGTGCTTTTTATTTTGCCCGCCATGTACATAAAAACTGCCGGACAATCTTCCCTCAACTCAGAATCTTGTCCGACAGTCTAACAAATATGATAACAAAAGACAATGCTCTCTTCTTACCGCCCTGTGTCTTGCAGGTATTGTGACACCTTCTTCATGTAGTCAATGCACGCATCCGAATAGCGGTTGCGGCTCTTCTGATACAATCCTTGGGCATCAAGCAGTTCCGATAGGGAGGTTATTCCGGATTTGTAATGACTGGTCTGCATCCGAAGATTCTCTTCCGATTCTCTGACAGCCGACTCCGCCAGTGCAATCTGTTTGTACGATTCCGTCAGCAGGTTCCAGCTTTGCTGCATTTTCAGTTGCAGTTTCTCGCTTCCGTCTTGTTGCTGGCGTAGGGCTTTCTTCTCCTCCAGTCGGGAACGCTTGAACTTATGACTCCCTCCCCACCAGTCGGAAATAGGTACACTGACCGTAGCCATCATAATCCAATGGTTACGGCTCTTATCAAACATCAGGTCTTCGTATGCGTATGAAGCACCTATTCCTACCGTGGGAAGCTGTTGGCCCAAGGCGATTTTCCGTTTCAGTTCGTGCACCTTTACATTCTTCTCCAGCAACTTATAAGTGGACAGTGAAGCCAGTGCAGTGGGATGGTCCACCAGATACTCACCGGGAGCTTTTATGTCGGCATGCAGTTCGGGCACATCGATGAACTTGGCAGAATCCAGCGGGATGCCGATGTACTGACACAAGGCCATGCACGAAAGTTCCCGGCCATTCTCCACCTGCAACCTGGTACTCTGCAATTCATTCTGCTTCAGCTGCACGGTCAGCAGGTCATTCTGAGTTGTAAGTCCCATCTTCACGGCAAGACTCACATCCTTGTGCAGATTATGCAGCAACGTATCAAGTACGTCAAGCGTCTTTTCTGCCTCTTTCAGAGAAACAATTTTCCAATAGTATGCTTCCGTCTCCAGTTCCACCTTATCCGCCGTCATGTCAAGCTGCAGGCGTGAAGCCTCCAAGGCTGTCTGGGCCAGTTTATTGGAATTCACAATCTGTCCCCCCGCAAAAACAGGCTGCAAGGCAGACACCGTTACCAGATTTCCCTCTTCCAGCACACCGACTTCTGTCGGAGTTTCCAGTCCCAGAGGCGGTATAGGCGGTATGGTTCCTTTAACCAAATTATCGTCGGCTTTATACGTGAGAGCCCCTGCCGATATTTTAGGGAAATACTTGGTAAAAGCCTCCTTCCTCGTCTGGCTGGCAGCTTCCACATCCATCCTGCCCGTCTGTATGTCCGTATTGTTCTTCAAGGCCAGTTCCTTGCAGGTCTCCAGTGTCAGCACCCGTTTTTCTTGTGCAGGAATCCCCTGCGAGGTTCCTGCAAGCAATGCGCTTAATAACAAAAATCTTATCTTCATATTCCGTTTGGTGTAATCATTGGTTTTCTAATTGGAGAACTCTTTTTCTTTTCTTGCTGCTTCCACTGAATATCATCCAGTAGCACACAGGGAGTACCGTCAGCAGAAACAGCATCGTAATCAGCGTTCCGAAGAAGATGACAGTTCCCATAGGCATCCAAAGTCCGCTGCCCCCTAAAATCATCGGGATAACTCCCATGGAAGCAGCCGCTGAAGTAAGGAATATAGGACGCATACGACGGGAAGCCGAATAATAAATAGCATCTTTCACGCACAGTCCCTTTTCCCTCAATTCCTCGGCATAGTCCACCATGATGATTCCGTTGCGGACAATAATTCCCATCAGACTGGTGATACCCAATACACAGGTCACTCCGAAGTCCAGCTGCATGGTCCACAGACCCACCGCCGTGCCGAACACGCACAGTCCCATACTGCCGAAAATGAGCAGTGCAATGTTTACCCTGTGGAAATGCGCCAGCAGAATGAAAAAAATCATGAATGCAGCAATCTGCAAGGCCGTCATGATGGTAGGCATGTGGTCCTGATTCTCTTCCAGTTCTCCACCGTATTTGACTTTTATCCCGGCAGGAAGGTGCAAATCTTTCACCAGCTCGTCAACCTTGGCATTTACAGCCAGGGTATTGCAGCCCCTCACCGGTTCTCCCAGTATGGTAATGAGGTTTATTCCATTACGGCGGACTATTTGACCGTCTTTCCAAACAGGCACCACATGAGCAACCTGTCTCAAAGGTACATGGCTCACCCCGCCATACACCGGAATCTGCTCATTCATCAGGTCTGCATTATCCGACTTATCCGATCGGACACTTTTCACCACAACGGGAATATTGTAATCTCCCTCCCATACATGGGCCAGCGGCAGACCATTTCCATAACGCATGGCCAGCGTAGTCTCCAGCTGCATGTTGTTCACACCCAGCCGTGAAGCCTCATCTTCCTTGAGCCTTACTTCCGTGCCGGAAAGCGGTTCGTTGCGGTCGGTCCGCACATGCTGTATTTCGGGCATGCGTTTCATCAAGGCCGCCACTTGCTGTGCATAATATTTCAGAGAATCCAGGTTTTCTCCGCTCAGTCTCACCTCAATAGGATAAGCAGCCATACTATATATCAGCTGCTTGAACTTGATGGTAGCCTCCGGAAAATAGTTTGTATACCGGGGAGCCAGTTCATCCAGTATCTCCACGGTCTCCTTAACCCCCTTTGTGTTCACAATAAACTGAGCAAAGTTACTTCCCGGTATCTGAGGAGCGTATGACGAATGGAATCGCGGCGAGTTACAGCCCTTGAATGAGGTGACAGACACCACCCGCTTGTCCTGCCGGATGATGCGTTCCAGGCTGTCTGCTACCATGGCCGTCTTTTCAATGGAAGTGCCGGTCGGCAGGTAGATTTCCACGGCAAACTGATTCCGGTCGGCCGTCGGCAGCATGCTTTGAGGCTGATGGGCCAGCATGACTCCTCCCACCACGATAGAAACTACTCCGACAGCAACCACCGTTTTAGGATAAGTAAAACACCAGGCAAGCACCTTGTCATAAAAGCGCTGCAAGGCATCGAGGAAAGAGAAATGCTTTCCATCCTCCTGCTTCCTGACTATCGGCTTGCGGATAAAATAGAACTGCATGAAGGGTACCAGCAGTACAGCCACCAGCAAGGAGATAGCCAGAATCAGCGTAATGGCCCAGGGGAAGCTCAGCAGGAAGTCGTGCACCAGTCCGACGGTTATCATCAGAAACGGGAAGAAGGTGATACTGATGGCCAGCGTAGCCGACAAGATGGACTTGAAGAAATGAATCGTACTGTCTATCGAGGCATGCCAGCGCGACATTCCCTCCGACAAGCGTTCCAGATAGCTGTCTATAATCACAATCGAATTGTCCACAATCATTCCCAAGGTAACAATCAGGGCCGCCAGCGTAACCGTATTAAGTTCCACCCCGAAGGCATGAAACAGTCCCAGCGAAATAAAGATGGTGATGGGAATGGTAGAAGCAGCCACCAGTGCCACCTTCATGGGTAAAAGCAGCATGACCACTATCACCACAGCCACAATGGCAATCATCAGCTCGCGCAGGAAATTCTGCACACTGTCGTCCACTACTACGCTCTGATCGGTAATTCTGTAAATCCCCACATCCGGCGGCAAGGTACTTTTGTATTCATCCAGCGTTTTGTTCACCTCTTCACCCATCTTGACAATATTCTGCCCTTTCTTCATCTCCACGCTGAGCAGAATACACTTCTTTCCGTTATTGGTAATATAACTGTCAAAAGGAGCATATTCCTTTTTCACGTCGGCAATGTCCTTCAGGCGGATGTTGTTGCCCAGCGGATCAGTATACACGATGAGCTGCTGGATGTCGTAGACCGTATTCAGGGACTCAGACACATAAATGGGATGGGTGTACGAATCATCTTTCACCCTTCCGCCCGAGGTGGCAAATCCCTTCGTAAACAACTTGGCAGCCACCATCTGGTCATTCAGTGCATATTTTGACAGCTTGTCGTGATTCAGCACCACCGAAATCTGTTCTTTCTGCATGCCATACACACTCATTCGTCCTACACTCTTCACTGTGCGCAGCCTGTCCTGCAGGTCGTCCATATACTCCTTGAGTTCTCGATAAGTTTTATTCTGACTCTCTATGGTGATAAGCAGTGCAGACGTATCACCAAAATCATCCAGCACCTGCAAGGCAAGCACATTAGCTGGCAACTGAGACTTGAACGTAGAGACGCCATGCTTGAACTTACTCCAGAACTCATCCTTGTTATTCACCTCATCGTTCAGCTCCACCTGAATATACACTATCCCATCCCGGTTGGTCGAAAAGGTTTTCTCTTTCTTTACCTCCTTGTAGCTGAAAATATAATTCTCCAGCGGCTTCGTCACCCGTTCCACCATCTCCTCCGAGGTATTGCCGGGTGCCACTGCCACCACCAGTCCCTGACGGACCGTAAAATCCGGGAACTCATTCTTTCGCATCTCGGGAAGACTGTATATTCCCAGTGCCACCAGACAGCATACCACCAGAATGACAATCTGGCGATAATGCATTGCCCATTCTACCGCATTTCGTTTTTTCCGACTCATTTTTCAATTACTTATTAGGGTTTTACAATGAAACGGCAGAACCTTCACACACTTTATGCTGTCCGGAAATAATGATTTCATCTCCACTTCCGATACCGGATTCCACTACAACTCCGCCCGACGTATATTCGCCACAGGTGATTATCCGCTTGCTGGCCCTTCCATTCTGATTCACCCACACAAACGTCTGATTCTGCTCGTCTATCTGCACAATGTGCGAGGGAAGCAGAATGGCCGATTTCTCCCGGTTGCTCATCACGCACACGTCTGTCACCATGCCGGGCAACAGCACATGCTTCCGATTTTCTACCGCAATCTTCACCTCATATGAGCGCGACAGTGGGTTAGCTACAATACCCTTTTCAATGACCCGGCCTTCGAGACATAGATTTTCTGCGGCAGGAATACATATCAGTGCCTCATCCCCAACCTGAATGTCGGCTATATCCCCTTCCGGCACAGACACTTTTATCTTGACTTGCTGCATGGAAAAAAGGTCCACCACCGGCACACCCGGTGCCACATTTTG
The DNA here is from genome assembly GCA_945965395.1 of uncultured Bacteroides sp. Lineage (GTDB taxonomy): Bacteria > Bacteroidota > Bacteroidia > Bacteroidales > Bacteroidaceae > Phocaeicola. The sequence goes on along the minus strand of CAMFND010000158.1, from coordinate 19,276 downwards.
TCCTATTTCCACTTTTTTCCCAGCTATCACCCCCTCAAACGGTGCCGTTAGCTGGCAGTCCTTCAAATTTTTCCGGGCCACCTCTTCCATAGCCTTTGCCTGCTGAAGCTTGCTCTGCATGTCTACCCACTTAATTTCCGGCAGACTCTTCTCCTCGTACAGCACCTTCAACCTGTCATATGCATCCTGTGCCTGGTCCAACGATGCCTTTGCCGCATGGTAGCTGCTGGTCAGTGTCGTGGCATCGATAGAGGCGATAGGCTGGCCTTTAACCACACGGTCACCCGTTTTCACATACACCTTATTCACCGTTCCCGGCACAGAGAAACTTAAAGAACTGCCGCTGGATTCCTCCACCGTGCCTGAGTATCGCTTTTCAGCCGTCAACGTACGGGCTGACACTTGTAACGTCTTGACCTTTATTGTTTTTTCTTGCGCAGAATCGTCGTGTGATTCATCCTGACATCCGGCCACAATGATAGGCATAGCCAGACATGTAACAAAAAACTTACTGTTCATATATTTCCAATTATTAAAAGTTACTGATAATACTGACTCGATAGACTGTCTATGATTTTCGTTTGCAAATATCGGCCATAAGCCATCATAGAAAAAGGTCAATTTAAAGATGGAATTGTTCTTATTAATCAATAAAGTTGCACCGTGAGATTTTATAAAATATTTTTGCTCCCAAAACAGATAAAGATGAAAAAGATAGAATCCATATCCATCCAGCAACTGGATAACAGACAGCTTGTACAGAACAGGCTGAAATCAGACATACTGTTGTCGGCCAACCTGGGATTTGATGACACACTGTTCAAGCATCCGAGCCGGATGGATGCCTTTGCCGCCATTTTCTGTGTCAGCGGGAAGGCAGAAGTCCAAGTCAACCTAAAGAAATATACCCTTGAAAGCGGAACCATGGCGCTCCATGTGCCGGAAAACATCATTCAAATCACCTCCTGTGAAAACCTTATTGTCTACCCCTTCATTATCTCGTCCACATTCATACAGAAACTGCACATCGAGACCAAGGACCTTATCAACCTCTATATGGCCGCCAAAACCATACCAGTATTCTGCTTACAATATGCCGACATCCATATACTGGAGAAATACTACTACCTGATGGAAAGCATCCTTCAATCGGAGACCGGCTACAAAGATAATATGACCATCGGACTGACCACCTCCTTTCTATACAAGGTATATGACATTCTGGTCAGAAAACTAAAAGAAAAAGAATACGTAAGAAAAGTACCGGAGCGCTGCGAAACGGTTTTCGAAGACTTCATCAAGGAACTGAACCTCTTCCATGGTACGGAGCACTCCTTATCATTTTTTGCCCAAAGATTAAACTTCACCCCCAATTACCTTTCCTCCAGGGTGAAAGAGTACAGCGGCCGGACAGCTACCGAATGGATTGAAGAATCTGTCATCCTCGAAGCCAAAACCATGCTCAAGCACACCGACCTGACGATTCAGGAAATTGCCTACAAGCTGAATTTTCCGACACAAACCTTCTTCGGAAAATACTTCAAGCGCATCACAGGCCTTTCACCCAAACAATACCGTACCTTCTGACTAACGATTGATTTATCGTAAAATTAAAATTATCATTTTCTCCCACTCTATTTATCGTTCTTGCCTATTGAATTGTCTTGTATTTCTACTCCCCTATAAATACACATTCAATCCAATAAGCAAGAACCCATACTATATCTCCAGCAATTAATGCAATAAGCCGTTGTTTAAATTTCAGGTCATATTTTTCTTCTTTCAACTGTCTCAATTTTGGAAAAAAATTATCTGGTAAATAATATCTCCTACACAAATAAAATGGTGCAAAAACAAACAAAATCAGTAATTCCCACCACCGATAACTTACATCTCCATTCTTTTCATTTCTTTTATCTATCCGTTCCTGCTCCGCACGTGCAGCTGCATCCAACCTTTTCATGAAAGCCTCTTCTTCTTCCTCCATGATGTCGGCTATTACCTCATCGTTTATTCCTCGTTTATACAACTCTTTTTTTGCCAATCTAACTTCCTCTTCCGAATACTCTCCAGTTATGTTATTAGCCATCATCAAGAGCTCATCTGTTGAATAATCCCTCACGCTCATTATTCCTATAAGTGACTATAATAATTTAAAACAATAGTTTTACAGCTTCTCAATATACAATATTAATCCATCCTTGTTTACCATAAATCCACATTTCAAACCAGCATATTGCAATTGGAACTAACAAAAAGAAAATAGCACTGATAACCTTTATTTTTTTAGGATAACGATAATGTTTCATCAGGGCCGATTTCCTTTTCTTTTTGTACCGAGCCCATGAAAATAGAAATGGAAAAAGAAAGTTAAATCCTATATAATATAATGAGAAATCATCAGCTCTACTTAATTCCAGCATGTGTAAAAGAAGAAAATATACAGGAATGACAAGAATGAATGTATAATACCAAAAAAGTAATATACTGCCACACATCCGATAATTGCTTTTTTCCCATATTTCACCTATATAATACAAATAATCAAATAAATAATATGTGTATGCCTTCGGATGTGGAATATTCTCCTTTTCCTCATTTCCCAAAATAAAATCGTAAATATATCCATCTCTCCATACAAAACTGAAACTATGATTCAAATCGTATGTGGAAAAAGTAATCTTTACTCTATTAGTATCAGTTCCAAACACATCGACAGATTCCGGGTAAAAGCGCTCTTTCCAATAAATAAACACTTCCTTATTTTTTATATACCGAACATGTTTGGGCATAATCCTGCTTATCTGACTGCGTATTTCTTCCCAGTTGTCCAGTACCTCTCTCAGGCAGGCTATTTGTGTCTGAGATGGTGCATTTGAGTCTCCATTTATACACACAAAAGTTTCTTCTTGATATATCGGAAATTTCATGAATGCGAACCAATAATAGCTTTCATTTCTCCAGCAATTCCAGACTTTAGAATGAAAGATACCCAGTTCCTTTGCATCATACGTTTTGTGTCTGCCAAACAGATTATTGGCTAGTCGTTTCATAAATTCCATAATCTTGCCATCATTATTACTTAAAACAAACCTGATGGAAGTGGCAGTGGTTTTCCTGCCTCATCATATAACTCCGTAACCGTAAGCAATTCATAGCCATGTATATTCTGCATTTTCTTCACACACTTCAACTGCTTGTTTTTGTAATACTCTTTAGCAAATATTACTTTACCGCTTTTCATGCATCCCTCTTCCTGTATGATACCATCGTCATAGAATAGCCGATAATCACGCTTGAAGTGCTCAAAGTCAATATTATATTCTTCTTTCATCACTTTATCTGTTCCAGGATAAAACTCCTGAAAAATTTTTGTTGATAAGTCTTCATTATAATAACGTCGTTCTACCGGATAACCATCTTCATCAAATTTTACAGAGTAATACGGAATCTCCGCATAGTTTTCCTCTCTGATAAGTTTTCCACTGAAATCCCACTCCTTCCACAAACCTGTCTTCTCCCCTTTCTCCGTATAGTATTCTATACATTTCAGCTTTCCACTCTGCGCCCAAGTTTCTTTATATTCACCTTTCTTTCCACTCCATCCCCAAGTATATCCTTCTCTCACAAAAGGCGGCATATCAGTGCCTCCTTCCTCATAAATACGAAAAGGGCCATAACGCATATCGTTACTATACGAAATAAATGTAACCAGTTTTCCGTCCTTATCAAATATCCGCTCTTGCCCGTCAATCTTTCCATTTTTATAATCACGTTCCATTCTCCCAGCTCGACTATAGTCCACCATTAATCCATCCAGTTTTCCTTGATTATTCCAGAAATATTCTTTCGCTACACTACCGTCATAATAGTATTCATATCCTTTTCCTCTTAGCCTTCCTTTTACATAAGTCATTTTCTTGGAAAGATAATTATCTTCATACTCCTCATACGGCCCATCAAGGATACCTTCCTTATTGAAGTTGGCTATAGCATAAGATCTGTAACTTAATATAATTCGGCACTTCCCATGCAGAGGTACACGATCGTACACACCTCTCCATTGATAAGTCAAATCTCCCAATGGTATCTGTTCCACATCTTCAATCTTCAATGGTTCTTGTGCAAAAAGCATACTTCCGCAAGATAAAAAGAACAATAAAAACAATAATTTCTTTCTCATAACTTTAAAAATATTCATATCCTTTTCTTTTTTAGCAACATCATAAAGTCCATATTTTATCATTATGAACTTACTGGTTCATTATCTCAAATATAATCTTTAGGCAATAGGAGAAAATAGTTTATAATGATTTGCAGGGAACGGGGTGTTATGTTTTATCCTTCAGCTCCTGCCATCAATAATGTTTCCACAATCTCATTATAACCTCGTTCAGCTGCATAATACAATGCAGTTTGCTGAAGATTATCCGCAAGGTTTACATCTGCCCCATACTCCACAAGTAATGTGACAAACTCATTATTTCCTTCCTTAGAAGCAAAGATAAGTGGCGTTTCTCCATTTTTGTTTTTGACATTAACCAATGCTTGTGCCACTATCAAGTCATTGCCAATAAATTTATTTCCCAATCCAGCCGCAAAGTGCAAGGGAGTATTTCCATTCAAAAGGGCTTTATTTACTTCTGCACCAGCATCAATCAACAGATTAACGATGGTCAGGTTTCCTTTCATGCAGGCGATGAGCAGAGGAGTTTCCCCAGCATCATTCGTCACATCTATCATGTCTGGAAATATGGAGAGCAACGAACGGACAATTTCCGATTGATTATTGAAAACCGCCTGATGGAGAGGTGTATTACCTTGGATGTCGCTTATTCCATCCACAGTCAGGCGTATCACAACTTCTTTCAGTCCGTGGGCAGTAGCGTAATCTATCGCCTTATGACCAGAATTATCAGTGATTTCTGTGTCTGCCCCTTGTTCTATCAGAAACAAGGCGGCATCGGTACGCTTGTTATCAAGGAGACGAATCAATGGGGTTCGTCCCTCATTATCCGTAGCATCCAGATCCGCTCCATATTGTATTAGCTTTCCAATTATCTCCTTATTCCCGTTCCTTGCAACTGCATGTAAGGGTGTTTCCGAACGGTTATTAGCAATGGAAACATCCGCATCGCTATCAAGCAGAAGATTCACAACGTCTCTGAATCCTTTCAGGCAAGCATGATACAACGGAGTGTTACCTTCTACATCCCGTTTGTTCACATCAATACCACCTTTTTTCAGGAATATCTGTACAATTCCTTTCTGACCGTTACGGCAGACATTCAGGAAAGTCATATTATTATCCATACAAATATCAACTATATTTCAATAAAAATTTTACAAGAGTTTCGTCATTTTTTTTCGCTGCGATGTCCAAAGCTGTCAAGCCTTCATTATTCACAGCACTCACATCTGGAGTACCGAACTCCATGACCAATTCGGTCGCTTCCTTTGAACCTCTCATCGAACTTCCCGCTATATAATGCAACAAAGTATTACCCCATTTGTCCTTGGCATTGATGTCTGCCCCAGCTTCAAGCAGCACCTCAAGCGTCTCCGCATCTTGTTCCGTACAAACTCGCCCGTCGTATGGATATGACCTTGCGAAACCTGAAAAACGCGGTATGTTTCCATCCCAGTAACGTCCTCCATAAAGATTCATCACAGGGGTCTGTCCCTGCATATTGGATGCATTCACATCTGCTCCATTTTCTACGAGATAACGAACAGCCCATATTCCTGTGTCATATTTTGCCCCACGACAGGCTACGGATAAAGCAGTGTTTCCCTCCTTGTCGGCTGGACTTTCCAAATCCCACCTACACGCAGTCAGGCATTGGAGAAAATGCAGACATGGCTTCTTATACTCACAGCCATGCCCTCTATTACTCATCCATACTGCAAAGGCTGTCCGTTCCTCCGAATCCCTAAAATTCGGATCGGCTCCCCCTCTCAGTAATAACTCTGCTGCTGAAAAATTCTCCCATGTCAGAGCACATCCCAACGGGGACTTACCTTTGAAATCACCCATGCCACTATCCTCGCACACAATTTGAGTATCCGGACCGGAACGTAGCAGAGCGTCCAAAGCCTCTTCGTCCCTATACCACAATGCCTGAAACAGGTTTAATCCCCCGGCAATGGCCGCAAGCTCGTCTGTTTCGGGGTCTTGTCCTGATAGCAAGGCTCCAATTTTCCGGGCACCTCTTTCTGCCGCTATAAGAAAAGGTGTTTTCCCGCAATTGTTCTTTTCCTCCGAATCTATCTGCCCGCTTTCCAGAATAATCCTTGCAGTATGGCAACACTGCTTGTCCAAAACCAAAAGGCTTTCCAGCTCTTCATAAGTTTCCTGCTTGTCCTTGTCCGAGTACCATCTTGCAGCAAAGTCAGCTATCCGTTTTTTCCTGGACTTAATATTGTTTGCAATGTATCCTGCGGAATCGCAAATAGCGTGCAGCACATTGTCGCCATTCCAGTCGGTAGAATCAATACGGTTTCCCGACATCAGAAGGACATCAGCCATCAAAAAATGACGATTTCGTACTGCTTCTATCAAAGCGGTTGTATTTTTACCCGAGCGCGTTACCTTCGCCCCTTCGGAAAGCAATAGCCCAGAAATATCGGCATATAGAGTATCATCCGGAGAAGAGTTCCGCTTCGCCATCACACACAGTGGTGTATCACCGTCGTCGTTTCTCGCATTCGTATCCGCACCTCTTCCCAGCAGAATACGCACAGCAGTAGTGTCTGTAAAATAGCAAGCTGTATGCAAAGGAGTATTATTCTTATGTATTTCGTCCCGACTGTCAAGCAGTACATTCTGGTATGCATCGTACAAATCTGATTTTTCGATATCAGATGCGTACAGGTCGAATATTTCTTTACAAGTCATTATTTTTATTTTTCTATATATTCGTACTTTCCTCCCAAACAAACAGAAACAAGCTTAGCTTCACTATATAAATGCAGTTAGAAAGCTGTTTCCACTTTTAACTGAAAATCACGAACCATACTATATTCAAGACATTTATCAGTTACTTCTATCAAAAGAAGAAGCAGATTAGTTTTCAAATAACACCTACTTTGTCCCATCGCATACCCAGCATAAAGGGCACAAATCATACAAACTTAGCTAGTTAATTACTAATCAACACATTCTCAAAAAGACGTTCATTAAACCTGATTTCCTTGTTGAAAGAATCCGACACCGAATAGCCTTTTATTGCTGTGCTCAATTAAATGATAAAAGAATTTTTTCAATCTCTCGTACACCAATTTCCCTTGCCAGATCGAGAGGACTGTTACCATTGCTGTCTTTAATATCAATATCTGCATTGTACTCCAAAAGTAACTGCACCAGTTCTATGTTATTATTGGCGATTGCTTCCATAATCGGATATACTTTACAAGTGTCATATGGACTTTGAAAGCCATTTACGCTAATGCCATGCTCCAATAATATACGGGCTAATCTCACGTTAGACAATTTGCAAGCGTATGTCAAGAGCGTTAGCCCGTATTCATCACTATATAATCTATTATTAATATCCTTGTATCTGGTAAGGGCATACCCAACGGATAAAGCTGATAGATTTCATCTCGTATTGTATCTTGCAACAATGCATTTGCTTTTACACTATCCCAATAACATATAAATGTTGCAAGAAAAAACAATACCCAGTTTACTATCCTCATAGTATTGTTCTAGGCTACATTGTCAGGTTATTACCATTGAAATCTTACCCACGGACTTTTTTCATCGGAAAGTAATTTATCGGCGTTATCCTTCATTACTGAATTATAAGATTTCTTTCCTCCCCACATTGAGCGCCCTATAATATAACTCATCGCCATGTCATGCCATGAAGCGAACTCCCGATGTGCCAGATCATACGCTCTGTCAATATACTGCCAGGCTTCTTCTTCTGTGATATAACACATCTCGCAACAGGCACGCGCAAGGAAACATACCCTACCTGCATCCCATCCGGCAACACCATAACGCTTCAGGTCTTCTTTTGAAGATATGACTTTATTCTCAATCAACTCATCATAAGTCTCTTCCAGATTCTGAAGCTGAGATACAGCCTTATCATAATCTTCCTGCGACTCCATATATTGCTGAAACACCTCATCCTGTTGCTTGGGGTCGGAAAGAAGAAAAGCCTGCCATACATAAGGGAAATAATATCTGAATCCTTTTTCCAGCAAATAATCCATTTTTTCCCTGGCATCCTGACTGTTTCTGATTCCCCACCATTCACCAAGTATCTGTGGAAGTTCATAGTCTATACCTGTCTTTATAGAATTCTGGTATGCTCCTTGCTGTGAGGCATACAACGCACCGACAGCAAGCTTCTTATATTGCTCATCGGCAAGAGAGGATGCCGGATTAATATTTACAACCTTAAACGCACTTCTGATTTTCCGTACCATCATGTATGCCCCTTTACCTTTCCGGTACAGCCACGTACAGCCCACAAAAACGGCAATACCCGACATTATATAAAATTCGTAACTCATTTTTCCGCTCTTTTAAATAATCAATCACTCCATGAAAACTGCAACCAAGGTGAATCTTCATTCTTCAGTAATTCCGTAACAATCTCGTATGCAGTCTGACAATCGTCTGTATCACCGTGCCATACACCACGACCAAGAACGAAACTCATACCATATTCTTCCCACGAAGAGAAATTTGCAGAAGCAGTTTCATCCGCTACACGCATGATGTTCCACATATCTTCTTCTGTAATATAACCGCACTGGAAAGCCCAACGCCCGAGGTTGACAATACGTACCAAATCCCAGGCAATGGCTGTATGAGGTACAGAATTCATATCACAGATACTGTTTTCCAACATGTAGTCCGTTATCAACGACACATCTTCTACCTTATCTTCATCAATACCTTCGGTTTCCTGCCCGTTTCTCATGGCAGCAAGAACCCTATCCGCTTCAGCATGATGTCCTTCATGAAGCAGCCAATCAACAATTTCAAAAGTAGACCCTCTGTCAGTTACCTCCCACCAGCTTCTTATCTGTTCTTTCAATGAATCCACATACTCCTGGTGTCCTATGGTATCTGTATATTCATCATTATAGACCAGTATCGGTGCCCCAAGAGCCAACAAACGAAGCTGTTCACTGTTTAAGGTACCATCCTTGCTTCTTTTTATCTCCCAGCTATCATTATCATCAAAGAAATCATCAACGTTGAAATCTAAGCCCATCAAAGATTGTGTTATATCCGCAGCATCATTCATGTTTTTCATACCGACATTACGTACTATATCCGCATCCACATCTCCTAATGTTCCCATCGTAGCCTGTTGGGCTTGTATATCGGCAAGATTCGGAACAGCAGCCTGCATCTGAACCATAATCTGTGCCTGCATGTCCTGCATGTTCATACCTGGTATGTTTCCTAACATTAATTGCGCCTGTTCCATGGCTGACTTGATAGCCGCTTCCTGTGCGGCTCTTGCTATTTCTTCCGGAGTCTGTTTTCCATACGTTTTTCCGTTTTCCATAATACTTTGATTTATAATTAGCCTTCTTATCTATCAAAAAAATCCTATCTCTCCGTTTTCATCAATCTTAAATGAAGCGGTATAGTAATTGGTCCATATATGTTTTCCACGTACTTCAGGTGCCTCATCTTTCTTGATGAAATTCAAGTCGAAGTAAGAAACCATAGTGGTATATTCTTTTTTGAAAGATTCATTCTCAGCAAGCAAATGCTCACGACCGACTTTTACCGGATAAATGTAGAACCTGTACTTCCCGACTGATTTAAGATCATATTGGGTACTGTCTTCCTGTGTCATAAACAAGTCATATCCCTCTTTGACCATTTTTTTCAATAAACCGGCATTTATATCGTCAAGATTCAGTGCCGTTGACTTTTCATACGAATATTTCCATTTTTCATTCTTATCCGGTTCACCTGCAACAAATTCTCCGTCTTTTAACTCTATAATAAGTTTATAATCATTATTTTCTTTATCAATGTAGCCAACAGTGATACTTGAAAGCATATTTTCCAACTTATGCTCACCGTTATCTTCCTCCCATTGCAATTCATAGATTTTGTTTTCATTCATATCGACATTGGTTTTTACGAGCTCCTTTATTTTCGAAATACTCTCTTCTGAGCCCATTCCTAAAGGTTCACTTCCATTACAGCCAACAAGTACCGATGCAACCATTGAAACTACCAGTGTTGCCTTGAAAAATTGTCTAATCATAATATTAAGTTTTTAAATTGGTTTATTTTATCCTAAAATCGCACGAAATTCTTCAAACTCATCGTATGAGTCAAAATATTTGATTTCAAAAATCACATACTTATCAGGAAGACTGACCTTACACTGATTCTCTTCTTCATCATCTTTAATATATTCTATATCTGAAATGAGGAATGAACGATATTCTACCTTGCCTTTTTCAATGGATGGATATGTCACTCTGTTACCTTCTACCTTGATTGTTCCTCCTTGTGCAATCAATGCTTTAGCCTTCCGCATACTCTGCAGAGTAAACAACAGAAGCAATATCCCTCCTATTACAAGAATTGTTGACAAGACTGCAGGCGACAATACATGAACACGCCTGATACGAAGTCCGAAAGGCCATATCAATGGAACGACAACCATACCTATACCAAATGCCAGACTGGACCACTGATTCGTAAAAACACTGTTTGGAGTGTAATTGAACGTTTTGTTTACGCTCTCAAATTTTTCCTTTTCCATAATATTACCGATTGGTCATTTTTTGCAAATATAAAAAATAAAAAAGCAAAATATTACCGTCTGGTCATATTTTGCTTTTTTTAATTGAAAAGGATTATTTTATATCATTGCTTCAACACATCATACAAACACATAAAACTTGAATAAAGCAAATCAGTATCAAGTCCGTTAAACAAAGACATCTCATAAGACATACCCATGAAAACATGATGATAAAGCAGTATCACACTCTCCACATCTATATCTTTTCTCAATTCCCCATTCTTAACAGCAGCATGTATAGCCACACGCCAATGCTCCTTATCATTTTCAATCATTTCCTGTAGCTTGCTTGCCCCATCTGGATAATACAATCTTACTTGCTGCAAAAGATGCAAATATCCGGCATTAGCACATTTACCTGGCATAATATCTTTACTTAAATTGCCTAAATCGACAATCTTAGCCATCGCATTCTTCACACCCTGAACATACTTCTGAATGAAATCCCTGAAAGTACCATCGTGTATCTCATATTTAGTTTTAGGGTCCTGTATCTTAAAAAGGAACTTATCAGCTACGGCTATGAACAAATCAAGTTTGGTAGGGTAATAATTAAATATTCCTGTTTTAGTAAGCCCTACCTTTTTAGTTATCATTTGCAGACTTACACGCTCATAATTCATTGCCATAAACAACTGAAAAGCACTCTCCAATATTTCGTCCCTATTTGTTTTCATATTTATATATTATAATCCATCTTTCTCCCAAAGATATATGATTAATTTGATTTAATCACATATCGCACATATAATCATATATCTATATTTTGAATTTATAATTATGTTGTAATCAGTTATAGCTTGGTAATCAATAGTGTTAAGCTGTTATCTCGGACGTGTTAGTTGTTTACTATATATTTACTTAATGATTTCAATGTCTTGAATAGGTATATAACCAATAGGAGCATTAAAAATGGAATTTATTCTGCACCAGCCATTTATTAATTCACTTATGACAACAGGCATTCCAAATTGGACTGCTATGCCATCCTCACCTTTGGTAGTTTTTTCGCCATCAGGTAAAGAATAAATGCAAGAACTGCATAGTATGGCACTATCTCCAATTTGTGGTATAAAATTCGTCCTTTTAGCATTTGAAAAGCTCTGTAATATTATATTATATTGAGCTTCTATGCTTTTCGTAGACAGGAATAAATATGCTTCAAAACAATCATTACATTCATTCTCTTCAGGGAAATGCTCTATGTGAAAACCCGAAGCATCAGCATACAACTTTCCGTGAGTTTCATCGCCTTTATTATATATTCCATATATCAATCGCCCATTAGAATTATAATATGCAATACTATGCAATGCTCCCCCGTCAGCCCATCGCTTAAATACTTTTCTTATTTTGTTATCGCGATCGAAATACATCGCGAACAATATATTGGCATTCTTGATTTGACCATCATCTAAGATTTTGTATGAATGGATTTGATTAAACTCCATATATTCATCCTCTATCACTTTCCCTAAACTATCCAAAGGAACAAGGTATGCAATCCACAAAGGCATTTCGTTTATTGCATCAATCTCCTCTTGAATAGTTTCCTTATAGCTTTGTCCAAAAGTATGTTGTTTCATCCATTGCAAAAGCAAATCTTCTACTTCTTTTGCACCTATTTCCTTTGCTAAAGCAAGAGGGGTGTTGCCGTTACTGCCTTTTATATTAAGATCTGCGTGATATTCTAAAAGCAACTTCACCAGTTCTATGTTATTATTGGCAATGGCTTCCATAATCGGATATACTTTATATGTATCATATGGACTTTGGTAACCATTTACGCTAATGCCATGCTCCAGCAATATATGTGCTAACCTCACGTTAGACAATTTACAGGCATATGTCAGGAGCGTCAGCCCATATTCGTCACTATATAATCTGTTATTAATATCTTTATACTTGGTAAGGGCATATTTCAGCACATCTTCTTTATCAAAGTAAATTGCCGTATAAAATATATCAAACTCATAAAAATCGTTACCCATTGCCATCGGTTCATCTTTTCCTGCCAGCAACCGTTTTATGGTTGCCATATCATTGTCACGGCAAGCAACTCCCAACGGATAAAGTTGATAAGTTACATCCCTTATAGTATCTTGCTGTAATGGATTTGCTTTCGCGCTATCTAAACAACAAAAAAACATTACAAGAAAAAGTAATGTCCAATTTATTATCTTCATATTGATTTTTTTAAGTTGCACGTTAATGCTAATGGTTAGAAAAGAGCATAGTCAGATGCTATCTTTCGTTGTTACCAACTTATTAAATCTTTATTATATTATTTTCAGCCAATGCCGATGTGTTATCATGAAATAAAGTAATACAGCTAAAAATGGGTAAACCATCCAAGAAATAATGGACGATAAACGTTGGTTTTTAAACAATAAAGGTTTTTCTCGTATTATCTCAATTCCTTTTCCCTTTCTTACATAATATCTATTTAAAAGATAATATAGAATACAAAATATTGGAACAAAGAAAATAAACGGCAAATCATAATTGAAATTCTCTTTTATCAATGGATAAATCAATGCAATTATCGGTAGAAATAATATTCCACAGAATAGTAATATTGTTCTCTCATGTGGATCTTCCAACTTAAATTTATCCCTATTGTATATAAAGAACTGATAATATATCGCATCAAAAAAGAATTTAATCATAAAGAATTATTAGTTTTGTTATTAATGTTCAGCAGGGAATGGCTTACCGTTATCCTGCGTTGTTAGTGATATTTTTACCATAATTCTTCTGCAGAGAAATCGCCTAAGAAGAAATATAGCAACATAATTATTTGCAACAAAATATACAGACCTGTCACAAAGCATATTGTTAGTATTATTATTTTCTTTACACCTTTATATTTCTTCTTTCTTAATAAAAAGAGTAGCAACAGTGAAACCGCTATAAGTATCATATTTATTACACATGCAATCATATCTATTATTTATATTTTGGATTTATAATTATGTTGTTATCACTAATGGTTTGAAAAGGAATGCCGTTTAGGTGTTATCTTTCCTTGTTACTGATTTTATTACATCTGCCGTCCAAAGAAGGCTGAATTGAATCCATTTTCATTATTGAATCAATCATGTGTGTGCCTTCACTTAAACGTATGAGTTCTTTTATCCTGAAAAAGTCATTTAACTTGTCATCATATTTATAATATGAGTCCACATAAACTTTATCTGAAAACCTTGATGAATAAGTACGTCTTGATATTATACCTTTTTCTTCGATATTGTAAGCCAAAGATGAATATCCAGCATATGGATAATCAAAAACTTCTTTATCTTCCAACACAAGTATTTCTCCTGTATTTCCAAATGAAACAGTAAATATTACTCTTTCTGCCTGTTCGAAACATTCTTTCATACCATCATTATCATCATACCGATATTCAGAAGTCTTTTCAATATATATGCTGTCTAAAACATTGTCATAATCTACATATCCAACCAAAGTATCCCTGAAAATGCAATCATTATTTTGAGATATATCCGTTGAATCTTTCCTTTTTATTAATCCTATGGAAAAAACAGATGTCAATATCAAAAGGAACAGTTTCATATCAAATTTTCTATTATCAGTAATAGTTCAGCGGGGAACGCTGTAAGCGTTATCACGCTTTGTCATAAACTCAATTTACTTTGCATGATTGGCTTTTATTTACCCACCATTCCTGTTCTTCCACTTCACGGGCCTTTTGTATCTCATCCGTTGTCAGATTCTCATTGTGATAGGCATTATATAGATTCTCCCAACCATTCTTACGATATTTCGGTGATACAACCCATTCGCCTGCATCATTAAACAGGCAGAAGTTTGCAGGAGTATCGGGTATAATTTCATCTGCCCAGGAACAGACTTTTGTCAATCCCTTTGCGGGTTTCCACTTACCCCGATATTCAGATAAGTTCAATTTCAGTTCTACTATTTCATTCCGTCCTTTCTCTATTTGTTGTCCTCTCATCCGATACCCTTGCTTGAAAGAACCGGAGAATGTACCGCTATATCGTTTATCTCCGTATTCCTCAAACGAGTAATGCCCGTATATGAAACCGTCCACTTCCGTACATTCACTTTTCATTATTTGGAAACAAGAAGAAATACTATCTATAAAAATATTCCCTTCAAACGGACAGATTAAAGACAATCGGGTACGACTGGCACCTTTTATCTCATATTCTCTATCATCTATTTTCCGAACTTCGGCAAAATGAATATCAATTCGGCTACAATCTTCTCCTAATATGCCAATCATGCTTGAATTGTCAAACAAGTCAGAAAGGTCTTTTTGTAAAACATCCGCTTTGTGATTTTGTGGATAGACTACTCCACAAAACCAAAAGAGTAAAAAAATACTGATATGGCATATATTCTGTTTCATATTTTGCATTACTGTTTATAATGGTTCAGCAGGGAACGGCTTGCCGTTATCCTGCTTCGTTATCAACCTATTCTATATTCACCATTTATCTGCAACTTCAAATTCGCCGATTGTTTGGGTACAAATGTCAATGTACGGAATGGTCTTGACTATCTTGATGTTTTCAATATCCTCACTTCCTCCCAAAGCCAAAAGTAGAGAATATCCGAAACACTCATCATAGTCTGGAGTTCCGAGTTTCTCCTGTATTACAGGATAATTTTCTAAATCAAACCAGCCTTTCAAGAAACTTTCATTTACCATGACCTTATTAAAAATCGCACGAAGATTGGCAGGAAGTATTAAATATGTTCCGTATCTGACATTCAGATAAACGACGTAATTATTCAGCCTCGGATTCTTTACATAGGCAAAGAGATCTCCGAAAGCCGTACACATGAATGGTAGAAATGATTGGTCATCCTCCTTTTCAAAACAGGAGTTTATCACATCCTGATAATCGGACGGATTGATGAGCTTAAACAGCCCATTACAATAACTTCCCAGCCCGACCTCCTGCCATAAAGTATTCAGTTCGGGATAAGACAAATCAGCATATTTAGCAATAAAAGTATCATCTACTGCTTGCCTCTTACTATTGAGGCTTTTTTCTAAAAATTCTTCGTACATATTTCTACGTTTTATGGTTGATAATGGTTAGAAAGGAGCATCGCCAGATGCTATCTTTCGTTTTAAATATTTATTATCTTTTCCTACTTGAGCGTATGGAACAAAAATTGCCTTTATGATTCGATTATTACAGTTAAATGGAACATAAGTCACCTTACTGTCAATACTTAACGTATCACTTGGATACTTCAAACAAGAATGTTCATTTTGTAGCAAAACTTCCATTTTTGAAAAGTCCACAGAACTGTATATCGGATAGAAACCGGAAAAACAAGTAGGCGTTATATAAGCAATTTGACTTTCATAATCAAAAAACAAAAAACGATTTCCGTCTGCTACATTATCGTACACAGCAAAGCTATCAAACTTTCTTACACCCATGATTGTATAGCTTTGTATGAAGTCAATACTACTATCATCTACCGCTTTCAACTCAAAAACAACATTCTTTTTACCTTGCTGATTAAAACATAACCTATATAGAATTTCAGATTCTGTTTTTTCCGTTTCTATATAAAGGGAATCTTGTTCAGCCAAAGAATGATATTTTGCAGAACTTTGTTCCATACAGCCATTTTCCGCTATGACATAGCTAAGTGGAAAAAGGAGCAAGCAATATAGTATAAATATTCTCATATCTGTTATATCTAATGATTTGCTTGAGGAACAACATTAAGCTGTTATCTCAACCTAGTTAGCAAAATATTATACCCATTCTAATATTGGGTTAGGTCTATGAACAAGATACTATCTGTTACCCGGAATTGAAAACATTATTCCAGTAATGTAATTTCATACTAAAATTCTTCTTTACTTTCCAATTCCACCTTCCCTCTGGAGTAAAATGCAATGGCAGCCCTCAACTCCCGATGGTTACAGAAATAATCATCCAGAAGGATTGTCTCGTTGTAGTTCTGGCTAGTACGGAAAAACAGTTCTACATGCGTACATCTACCATACACTACCACATATCGGCAATACAAGATTTTATTCCAAAGCAACAGCTTTCTTTTGGGAGTAGTGATTCCCTGTTCACTGATTCGGATGACATGGTGCCAATGCCGGATACCTTTCACCAAAAAATAAAAAAATAGGCCTACGGGAATCCAAAAAACCAGTCTTTCGGACAGCATGTCCCAACAGAGCCATATATAAGCGATACACAACCCGGCTTCCACAAATGTACTGATTTTCTTCCGTGGAATGACCAAAGGTTCAGAAAGATTGAACGGATAACGCATACCAATCATCATTTAAATCATTGTTCTATCATTTTAAGGTAATCAATCATTCCTAATATATCATTTTGAATATAGGTAAAGTCGTAATGTAGAGCATAATAGTTGGTATCTGCCTTATTCCTTTTTTTAGGCATATAAACATCTACATTAAAAAACGATGTTCGGGTAAAGAACAAAGTTCTATGATATTTTTAACCTTTTCGGATATGCACTGTTCTCTTTGATATATTCTCTCAAGGAGAATTTCGGCTGCTTTTTTCCAATAGTTCTTTCTATACTCAGCAGAACTTGTGTCCTCTATTTCTAATACAAAGTATTCTTTGTTCATAGACTTTCTGTTTTTGTTAATGGTTTGGGTGAGAGACAACGTTAAGTTGTTTTTTGTTATAAACTTATCTTATTCCTTTCAACTCCTCTTTCATTTTCTCTTTTAGGTAGAAGAACAACAAAACATGCCAACACAAGTCAAAGGAGAATACGGCTTCTTCCTTTCTCCCTAATGCCTGATAGAACTTACATACATTCCGATATGCCATAAAAACAAATACAAGATAGATAGGCGCCAGCATACAAAGACTTAACACCAAGACACAGACAGCTATCAGTGAATTTCTACAATAAGCTTTGTATTGTATCAATGCTTCTTCGTAATCGGAATTTTCCCAATAACCGAATGTTTTCAAATCCTCAATGCTCCAGCCTCTTTCTTCCAATAAATTAATAGCATAATCACGAATTTCATCATCATAGTCGTAACGCTTATAATTTTTCACAACATCTATTAGCTTATCATTGTCAAATCTCTTTAGAATATCAAAATCTTCCATAAAAATTTGTTTTATTGTTTATAATGGTTTAGTGGGGAACGCAGTCAAGCGTTATCCCGGTTTGTTAATAACTTTTTTCTATTTAACAAATACGAAACATTTGTAAATAAGAATAAGTAAAAAAGAATCCCCTGACAAACAACCCATAATACTATAAAATCATCTATTGGTGGAGGTATAAGAGAATCATATGGAGGTTCCGGATGACCACTACATAATTTATTCAGCTCCTGCATCTTAAAGTAATGTCTAAACGACCATGCTAAAAAAATAAATATTATAAATTGTGAAGATATTCTGAAGTTGAGCTTATGTAAAGACAAATCGTAAATCAGATATGCAAGAACACCTGCAAAAAGTAAAGCTGCCTGTAAAAAAGGAGCAAAGTCCATGCCTCCACCTGTATCAGATGGACTTACAATCCACACCAATAACAATAATAGTACTCCCAATACTAAAAAGTAGATGATGTGAGGTAAATAAGTCAATATTCTTATCTTCATGTTTCGTTCTATTGTTATTAATGGTTTGGTGAGCAACAGCGTTTAGCTGTTATCTCGACCTCGTTATAAACTCTATTTGCCATTTGAAATAGTTGGTATTGCAAACTCGTTCGTTTCATAAATAGGAGCAAACATACGTATCATAAAAATCTTGCAATAGATACTATCACATAGTATGTTATTATTGGGTTGATTCGAAATAAACAATGCTTTATAAAAAAACTTATCGTTCATTTCTTTGACAAAAACCACATCATAAGAGATTAATATGGCAAGACTATCATTAGTTATAAAATCATTGTAGCTTAAATTCCTTTTATAGCTGCCTCGTAAAATAATTTGACAATCATCAATTTTTTTATCTGTTATAAATTCTATCACACCATCGTATTTGAGGTGCCTGTAATTTAACAGATAGTAATCACTTGCCGATATTTCTCTTATACATGCTTGTTCAACGAAAGGTAATTTTTTTAATCCCCATTGAACTGGATACAATGTAAATAGCCATACATACATTCCAATAATGATGAAAATCGGAAATGCAAATATCAAGGAATGTCTAAAATCCTTTTGGACGATGCATCCAAAGAAGGCTATAATTAGCATAAGAAGCAATACAATGACTACCATCCTATTTCAATTCTAACTGTTTCTAATGGTTTGACAAGGAGTTGCGTTAGCAGCTAACTTGGCTCGTTAGTAATAATTCATTCCTCTTTCTGTTCATCCAAACATTCATTTACCCATTCTCTTAGTCCTTCATCAATATCTTTCTTCAATGTTTCTTCTAAAATCACTATACCTTCTGATTTTTCGGAAGTGTCAAGAG
>CAMFND010000157.1:0-27500 GCA_945965395.1 uncultured Bacteroides sp. | reverse complement strand
CTCTGTTTCTTCATAGAGAATATCCAGACGGTTCCATGCACGCACCAGACGGAGATTGCTTCGTACAATACCTACATATGATTCCATAATCTGATTAACTTCTTTCATACTTTGTGTAATCAGAATTCGTTCTTCGTTGCTGATAGTGCCTTCTGCATTCCATTCCGGAATATCTTCGTTGAAATCGTAACGGTCGAGTACACTGAGTGCATGTTTAGCGGCAGAGTCCGCATAAACAATGGCTTCTATAAGTGAGTTGGATGCAAGTCGGTTGCCTCCATGCAATCCAGTGCAAGAACATTCTCCCAAAGCATACAGGCGCTTGATGCTGGATTGTCCGTCCAAATCGACCTTGATACCTCCACACAGATAGTGTGCAGCCGGTGCTACCGGGATATAGTCTTTCGTAATATCAATACCCAGACTCAGGCACTTTTTATAAATATTGGGGAAATGTTTCTTTGTTTCTTCCGGATCTTTATGCGTGACATCCAAGTATACATGGTCTTCACCACGTTGTTTCATTTCATTGTCTATGGCACGTGCTACGATGTCACGAGGAGCCAGTGAAAGGCGCGGGTCGTATTTCTGCATGAATTCTTCACCCGACAAGTTTCTCAGCACACCTCCATAACCTCGCATAGCTTCTGTGATAAGGAAGCTGGGACGATCGCCCGGATGATACAAGGCAGTAGGATGGAATTGTATAAATTCCATGTCCTTGACAACTCCTTTGGCACGATATACCATGGCAATACCGTCGCCTGTAGCCACCAATGGATTGGTGGTGTGGGTATAAACCGCTTCACATCCTCCAGTGGCCATGACGGTGATTTTAGAAAGGAATGTATCCACCTCTCCTGTTTTTTCATTCAGCACATAAGCACCGAAACATTTGATTCCCGGCGTGTGACGCGTAACGATAATTCCCAAATGATGCTGGGTGATGATTTCTACCGCATAGAAATTACTGAAGACGGTGATATTGGGATGACGTTTTACTTCTTCTATCAGGCTGGTCTGTATTTCAGCACCAGTATTGTCTTTATGATGGAGGATACGGAATTCAGAATGTCCGCCTTCCTTGTGCAGGTCGAACTCTCCGTTGTCTTTCTTGTCAAAGTTTACTCCCCATTTAATTAGTTCTTCTATTTGAGAAGGCGCGTTGCAGATAACCTTTTCAACAGCGGCAGGATCGCTGATCCAGTCTCCTGCAACCATGGTGTCGTGGATATGTTTTTCGAAATTATCCACCTTCAGGTTGGTTACTGAAGCGATGCCTCCCTGTGCATAGTAGGTATTCGCTTCTTCCAGTCCGGCCTTGCAGATCAGTGCAACCGAACCCTTATGCGCCACTTTCAGCGCAAAGCTCATTCCGGCAATTCCTGAACCGATAACGAGAAAATCGAATTTTCTTATCATAAGATTGGGTATTATAACGCAAAACTACAAAAAAGTCAGTTATATGATGCTCAAAAGCATTCTTTTTTGTGTGTCTATGTAGATTGATTTTTAAAATACTTAAAGATGCATTGGAGATGTTTTGTTTTCAAGCAGAATTTCTTATCTTCACGGGAAATTAAATCAAAAAATCAGACAATGAATCGTACTTTTCAATCAAAAGTTGGTTGGTGGTATTGGATAGTGATAGGAATAACTTCTGTGTTGTTATTCTTTTTTTTCTGGGAGCATTATCTGCTGTGTACAGTTCTGTGTGCAACCGTGGTGATTTTTGAAATCGAGATGCTGATTCATACGCAGTATGTAATTACAGGAGATGGCTGGCTGAAAGTAGAGACTGGGCGGTTTATCCCCAATGCTTCACTTGAAATAGATCAGATTCTTCGTATACGGAAAGTCCGTTCGATGACTTTCTGGCAACCTGCTTTGTCGTTTGAGCGGCTTGAAGTCGTTTTTAAAAAATATGGAAAGGTCCGTTCTATTTCTCTCTCTCCTAAGAATCAGGAAGATTTTATCCGTTGCCTGTTGAAAAAGAACGAGGCAATTCAATTTTATGATTGAGACAAATAATTAACTGATAAAAATACTATGGTACGTGAGTTTAAAATCCGCAGAACTCCTTTTAAAGTGTGGTTAGGAGTCATTATTGTGATTGTAGCCATTGTGCTGATGGCTTTGCATACAGAAAACTATTGGAATTTGATGCCGATTGTGCTTCCCGTTTTATTGTTGATTGATGAGCAGATGACGCGTATTCTGGTGCAGGAAAACGGGGATATTTGGTTGAAAAGAGGTTTTAGTGGAAGTATCAAGGCGTATGGAGTAAGACGGATTGCATTGCGTAAGAAAGATTCGTTGCTGAAAGGAAGAATTACCATATATTATACGAAAGGGTTCATTAATTTTGACCCGGCCGATTTAAAAGGATTTGTGGCTTGTGCGAAAGAACGCAATCCTCACGCAGACTATCGTGAAGAATAATCATTTCTAAAATTTGAACGGATTATGAAGTATCAATTGGCTATAATTGGTGGTGGCCCGGCTGGATATACAGCTGCTGAAGTGGCCGGAAAAGCAGGACTGAGTGTAGTTTTGTTTGAAAAGAACAACGTGGGCGGAGTTTGTCTGAATGAGGGATGTATTCCCACAAAGACCTTGCTGTATGCGGCAAAAGTACACGATATGGCTTTGCATGCATCAAAATACGGTGTCAATGTGAAAGAGGTTTCAGCCGATTTAGGAAAGATTATAGCCCGGAAAACGAAGGTGGTCAGAAAATTGGTACTGGGTATCAAGGCAAAGCTCACGGCACAGAAGGTTACTTTGGTGCAAGGGGAAGCTTACATTCAGGATGCACATACTGTTCGTTGCGGTGAGGAGTTGTATGAATGTGAACAGATGATAGTATGTACAGGCAGTACGACTTTTATTCCTCCGGTAGCAGGACTTGATTCGGTGAGCTACTGGACACATCGGGAGGCTTTGGACAATAAAGAAATCCCTTCTTCTTTAGTCATTGTAGGAGGAGGAGTTATCGGTATGGAATTTGCTTCGTTTTTCCACAGCTTAGGAGTGAAAGTAACGGTTGTGGAAATGATGGATGAAATTTTAGGAGGAATGGATAAGGAGTTGTCAGGCCTTCTACGGGCAGATTATGCCAAGAGAGGAGTGAAGTTCTTGCTGAATACAAAAGTAACCGGAGTTACACAGAAGGAAGACGGAATAGAAATAGAATATACCTGCGAAGAAGAAAAAAATACCGTTTGTGCCGAAAAACTGTTGATGAGCGTAGGACGCCGGCCGGTAATGAACGGATTCGGATTGGAAAACCTGAATCTGGAACTTACGGCACGTGGAACGGTGAAAGTAGATGAACATCTGCAATCTTCCGTGCCGGGAGTATATGTGTGCGGTGATTTGAATGGAGTATCTTTGCTGGCTCATACGGCTGTACGTGAAGCAGAGGTGGCGGTTCATCATATTTTAGGAAAAACAGACGCCATGAGCTATCGTGCCATACCGGGAGTTGTTTATACCAATCCGGAAATTGCTTCTGTCGGTTGTACGGAAGAAGCGCTTACACGCGAAGGCCGTGCCTATCGTGTAGTAAGCTTGCCTGCAGCCTATTCGGGTCGTTTTGTGGCTGAAAATGAAGGTGTGAATGGAGTCTGCAAGGTACTGATAGGAGAAGATGAAGAAATCTTAGGAGTGCATTTGCTGGGAAATCCGGCGTCTGAATTAATTATTCAGGCAGGAATGATGATAGAAGACAGACGTAAACTTTCAGACTGGAAAAAGTATGTCTTTCCACATCCTACGGTAGGCGAAATCTTTCGCGAGTTATAAATTGAAGTGTTGAATGAAACGGATAAGCGGAGTATTATTTTTTTTATTTCTTTGGGCCGGTTTTCTTCATGCCCAGACGTTATTAACAGATGAGTTAAACAAGTTAATATCTTCCGACCCCTTGTTGAAAACCTCGGAAGTAGGTATTGTGGTTCATGATTTAACCGCAGGCAAGGAGCTTTATAGCTACCAGGCAGACAAGTTGTACCGACCGGCTTCTATTGAAAAAGTGGTTACTGCCGTAACAGCGTTGGATGTATTAGGAAAGGATTTTCAGTTTCAGACTACACTTTCGTACGACGGTGTGGTGGAAAAAGGGGTATTGAAAGGAAACCTGTATGTAAAAGGAGGATTTGATCCGGAGTTTATGGAGTTGGATATGGATTTTCTGGTCAGAGCCGTGAAAGAGGCAGGCATACAAGCTATTTCCGGAAAACTTGTGGGTGATGTTTCTTTGATGGATTCCATATACTGGGGAGAGGGCTGGTCATGGGATGATACTCCGGAAGCTTTCCAGCCTTATCTTTCACCGCTTATGCTGAACAGGGGATGCGTGGATATTAAGGTATCTCCTGCTGCCAAAGGGAAGGCCGGAACTGTGGAAATTACTCCGGAATCGGATTATTATCAGTTGAACAATCGTTCTATAAGTCTGCATCCTGAAGCTGGAAAACTGAAAATAACGCGTGATTGGCTCACAAACGGCAATACGATAGATGTTTCCGGATGTGTTTCTTCTGTTCGTAAGCGCACGCTGAATCTGTATGATTCCAAGCAGTTCTTTATGGATACGTTTTGTTACAAACTTAACAAAGAAGGGCTGTCCGTATCGAAAGACAGTATTTTCTTTTTAACCGCTCCTGATACAGTACAATGGATTTACACTTGCCGTCGTCCGGTAGAGGATGTGTTGAAGCGTGCCTTAAAAGAAAGTGATAATCTTTCTGCAGAGGCCTTGTTTCGTCAGTTAGGGCGAATGAACGGGAAATATACTTCACACATCTCTTTTGGGGACTGTCAGGTTGTAATAGAGAGGTTTATGCGCAATGCCATTGGGTATGACCCCAAGGAGTATCGTATTGTAGATGGAAGTGGAGTTTCTTTGTATAATTATGTATCTCCTCGTCTGATTTTGGCTTACTTGAATTATGCTTATCGTCACCCGTCCGTGTTACAGATTTTCTATGACTGCCTGCCTATAGCAGGGATTGACGGCACACTTCAGGGCAGAATGCGTACAGGGAAAGCGTTCCGTAATGTAAGGGCAAAAACAGGAACTGTTACGGGAATCAGTTCATTGGCTGGTTATTTGACATCCGTGAACGGACACAAAATTTCTTTTGTTATCATTAATCAAAATGTATTGAAAGCTCGTCAGGCCCGTAAACTGCAGGATAAAATTTGTGAGTTATTGATACAACTAAATTGAGTAGAAAGATTTGCTGAGACGTATTTTTAGTGGGAAAAATCAATAAATACACAATAAGTAGCACAATTTTATAGGTTTTGTGAACAAATATTGTACCTGGATTTCGGCTAACTTTTGTATTTTTGTCTGCGTAGAGAGAAAGAACTTTAAACAATAATATAAAGTTGTTCTCTGTTTTTCGGGGGACAACGGGAGATTTTAAAATTTATAATTATTATGGTAAACTTTTCACTTGAAGGTAAGGTAGCCCTTGTAACAGGTGCTTCTTACGGTATCGGTTTTGCTATTGCTACAGCTTTTGCTAAAGCGGGTGCAACTATCGTGTTTAACGACATTAAACAGGAACTGGTTGACAAAGGCTTGGCTGCATACAAAGAAGAAGGTATCAATGCACACGGTTATGTATGCGACGTAACTAACGAAGATGCCGTAAATGCAATGGTTGCACAGGTAGAAAAAGAAGTAGGTGTAATCGATATTCTGGTAAACAATGCAGGTATCATCAAACGTATTCCGATGTGTGAGATGTCAGCAGACCAGTTCCGTCAGGTTATTGACGTGGATTTGAACGCACCGTTTATCGTTTCAAAAGCTGTTATTCCTAGCATGATTAAGAAAGGTCACGGAAAGATTATCAACATCTGTTCTATGATGAGTGAGCTGGGTCGTGAAACAGTTTCTGCATACGCTGCAGCAAAAGGTGGTTTGAAAATGTTGACTCGTAACATTGCTTCTGAATATGGTGAATTCAATATCCAGTGTAATGGTATCGGCCCGGGTTACATCGCTACTCCTCAGACTGCTCCTTTGCGTGAACGTCAGGCTGACGGTTCTCGTCATCCGTTTGATGCATTTATCGTGGCTAAGACTCCGGCTGCTCGTTGGGGAACTCCGGAAGATTTGATGGGTCCTGCTGTATTCCTGGCTTCTGACGCATCTAACTTTGTAAACGGTCATGTATTGTATGTGGACGGTGGTATTTTGGCTTATATCGGTAAACAACCTAAGTAAGTTAATATTTATTTTGTAAGTAGAATGTCATTCTGAGGGAGTATGGACTCTCTCAGAATGACTTTTTGGTAAATAGCTAAAGATAATATTATGAGAAAGACTTTGTTTGCTGCCGCTGCTTGTGCCACTGTATTGTGGACCGGATGTAGTAAATCAGAATCTGTCACTGTGACAATTGCCAACCCCTTGGCTATAGAACGTACTGGGGAAATGGTAGAAATTCCCGTAAATGATATTTATACGCAGCTGAATCTTTCTGACACTGCACAGTTTGTAATCTATGATGAGAAAGCCCAGGAGGTTCCTTATCAGCTGACATACGATGAGAAAGTGATATTTCCCGTGTCTATCGCTTCAAAAGCTTCTGTAAACTATACAGTGCAGCAGGGAACACCTTCACTGGTTAATGCGGTAGTGTATGGCCGTTGCTATCCGGAACGTCTGGATGATATTGCCTGGGAGAATGACCGTGCGGCTTATCGTGCATACGGTCCGGCTTTGCAGAAGAGCGGAGAAAAAGCTTATGGATATGATGTCTTTACAAAGAGCGTAGAAGAGCTCGTTGTAGAAGACTGTTATGCAATGGAGCTGGATTCTGCTTCACGTGCAGAAATCAAGGCGTTGAGAGAAGCCGGAAAGAAGGAGGAAGCAGACAGCCTGTCGCGTGCTATTTCTTATCATATAGACCATGGTAACGGAATGGACTGCTATGCGGTTGGTCCTACCTTGGGAGGCGGTACTGCAGCTCTGATGCCGGACTCTGCAATTGTATATCCTTATTGCTACAAGGATTATGAGATTTTGGATAACGGACCTTTACGTTTTACCGTGAAACTGGTATTCAATCCTTTGGTGGTAAAGAACGATTCAAATGTGGTAGAAACTCGCATCATACAGCTTGATAAAGGCTCTCAGCTGAACAAGACTACGGTTTCATACGAATATCTGACTCAGGCTACTCCGGTAGCTGCAGGACTGGTGCTTCATGCGGCAAACCCTGAAGGATATGCGTATGATGCAGCTAAAGGATATATCTCTTATGCAGACCCCACGACGAATGCTGAAGCTGGCAACGGTATTGTATATGTAGGAGCGGTACTCCCTGCTTCGGTACAGACTACTACACAGTTGTTTGAAAAACCGGTAGGCGATGCACTGGGACATGTATTGGGTATTTCTACGTATGAACCGGGTAATGATTTTGTATATTACTGGGGTTCAGGCTGGAGCAAATATGGTTTCGAAAAAGCAGAAGACTGGACCAATTACTTGAAGGATTATGCTGAGAAAGTACGTAATCCGCTGGTGGTGACCGTTCAGAAATAAAAGTCTGTAACAGGAAAGATATAAAGATATAAAGATATAAGGAAAGCCGACAGTACCGAATGACCGTTTGGGGAGATTGGGTTCTGTCGGTTTTTTATTTTGTCAGTACTATACTGAAAGTACTGCAGTACTTTCAGTGCAGTACTGTAGTACTTTCGGCAGTGTACTCCAGTACTTTCAAGGAAGTACTGGCATGATGAAGGAGAGTCTTTTTTTCAACAGCTGATATTAAGGAAATACCTTAAACTTGTAGCCTTCTGCAAGCAGCCACTCAATGGAGCGGGGAAGGGCATATTTAAGGTTTTCTTCCGATTTCAGGGAGTCATGGAACGTGATGATAGAACCGTTCCGGGCATATTTCTTTACCTTCTCAAATACTTGCGGACCATTGAGCCGCTTGCTGTAGTCTCGCGTAACCAAATCCCACATCACAATCTGGTATTTCTTTTTCAACACATGGTATTGCATCCACCGCATGTGCCCGTGAGGAGGACGAAATAAGTTGGTCTGCAAATAAGCGTTGGCCTTATCGGTATTGGCCAGGTAATTCTGGCTTAAAAATTCGAATCCTCGTATATGGTTAAAAGTATGGTTTCCGATACGATGTCCGCGTTCCACTACCATCTGGAATTCTTTGGGATGCTTCCTTACATTATCACCCACCATGAAGAAGGTAGCTTTAATTCCATATTTGTCCAGTAAATCAAGTACCCATGGAGTAATTTCAGGTATGGGGCCGTCATCAAAAGTGAGGTAGACAGCTCTTTCGTTTTTATCCATGCGCCAGAGAGCTTTTGGATAAAGCAGACGGATAAATTGTGGAGGTTGTTCTATGAACATGTTTTTCGTCGTTTTAAGAGGTTTGTTTTGCAGAAAGAATTAAAAGAAAGAATGTCATTCTGAACCTGCAAAGGTGGTAATATTCTCTGTGGTGTTCAGAATGACATTCTATATCTAATCATTCAATTTCTGTATTATTGAGCAGGAGCGCTGTTACCTACTCGTTTTTCCAGCAGTTTATACAGCTGGTCGAACTTTTGAGCATAATGCAAAGCAGATTTGTTTTCTTCACCTGTCTTGCTGTCCTTCATTTGCGCCATGGTCTTGCATACATCATCCAGAATATAGAAATAACGCATGCAGTTCTCGTATGAACTTGTAAAGCGAGCATCGTCCAGACTCAAGTACCAGGTAGCATATTCTACAGCGTTGTTGGCCAGTTCATTGAGAATCTTTTCAGCTTTCTGCGGCTGTCCCAGTGCCAGGTAGTTTTCTGCCATTTCCTTGGAACTGCTCATCAGGTAGTCGTGCGGAACGGTGGTCGAAGGAATCACTTTTTCGCAATAATCCAATGCTTTCAGTGCCTTATCCTTCTTGCCTTCCTTAATCAACTGGCTGGTCAGCTGTACGAACATGCGGCGATGCGTATCGCACATGCGCAATACCGTTTCATCCAGGTAAATGTCTGGGTTGTCAATGCCACCGAACTTGAACTTGTTCATCAGGTTATCGTACATCTTTTCGCTGTCGAGTCGTCTGCCTAATTTCGCATTGTCAAACGGAGTAATGCGATAAGCCAGACCTTCCTGCAAGAAGTTATTGGTCAGGTTCAGGTGATTGTCAGAACCCACGGTGATAGCCATGTACATCGGACGTTCCCAGTTGGTGTTGGCCAACATTTCCAGCATCATCAGTTCACTCTTGTACAGCACTCGTTTTCCTTTCAGAGAGATATGCATGTATTCCGGAATAGAATCAGGTGTCAGCATACCCGAACGTTTGATGGCTTCCTTATCCAGTTTTATGACGATACTGTCGGTCGGAATCATCTGTAAGTCTTCCTTCGGTGAGCGTACCCAGTGTTCCAGAATATTTTTCAGTTCGTATGGATTCTCTCCAAACTCCTTGGCTGCCTCTTCCGGATTCTTTTTGTAGAATTCAAGGATAGTCGGCATGGCATCAGGACGTACGTATACCGCTTCGTTGTGACCGGATACATAGTCAATACGGTCCCAGTTGATAGGTACTGAAGGAGAGTCGTATGCCGGACGGCGCATTTGGTCGATGTACCAGTCAGTCTGCAGATAACTCAGGTTGCAGACACGTACATCCGTGCGTACACCTTCTGTTTCCTGATTATACCATAAGGGGAATGTATCGTTATCACCGTTGGTAAAGAGAATCGGATTTCCCTTTTCGGGTACAGAGTTCAGGTAGTTCTGTCCGAAATCGCGGCAGGTGTAGCGGTTGCTGCGGTCGTGGTCGTCCCATGTCTGGCTTACCATTTGCACGGGCACCAGTAAGCAGGCCACACTGGCTAAGATAGCCGCAGACTTTTCATTGATTTTCTTGCTCAGGTATTCGGCTATGGCTGCCACTCCCAGTCCAATCCAGATGGCAAATGCATAGAACGAACCGGCGTATGCATAGTCTCGTTCACGAGGCTGCTGCGGTGTCTGGTTCAGGTAAAGCACAATGGCCAGACCGGTCATGAAGAAAAGGAAGAAGACAATCCAGAACTGCTGGATACCCTTTTCTCCCTTATAAGCCTGCCAGAACAGACCGATAAGTCCTAAAATCAACGGTAAACAGTAGAATACGTTGTGTCCCTTGTTGTTTTTCAGTTCACTTGGGAGCAGCGTCTGGTCGCCTATCAATATGTTGTCGATAAATGAAATACCGGTAATCCAGTTTCCATGTTCGATTTCTCCTTGTCCCTGAATGTCATTCTGACGTCCGGCAAAGTTCCACATGAAATAAC
This sequence comes from uncultured Bacteroides sp., assembly GCA_945965395.1. Lineage (GTDB taxonomy): Bacteria > Bacteroidota > Bacteroidia > Bacteroidales > Bacteroidaceae > Phocaeicola. Next base: position 17,166 of record CAMFND010000157.1, on the reverse strand, counting down.
GCCAGTACATGTAGTTCAACTGGTAGATGAAGAAGAACTTGATGTTATCCCATTGTGTCGGAATCTTGACCATAATCATCTCTCCACACTGGTCGTAGGGAACCTGACGTCCTTCTACTCCTCCCAGCCAGTCTTCGTAGGCTTGTGCATGTGCATCGCTGTACATACGTGGGAACAACATGTTTTGAGCGTATTTATACTCTGTTTTATGGCGTACAATTTCGTAGCTGTCTTTTTCATCCGGACGTTCCTTTTCTTTCCGCTGGTATACCGGAGCACCTTCTTCCACATCGTACACGCATCCTCCTTCAGTAGGTTTCAGTGCCGGTTTGGAAGCATAAGTCTGTCCGTAGAATAACGGGCGGGTACCGTATTGTTCACGGCCTAAGTATTCTCCCAAAGTAAAGATATCTTCCGGAGAGTTCTGGTCCATTGGCGTATTGGCCGAAGAACGGATGACAATGACTGCATACGAAGAATAACCTACCACAATCATCATCATGGCCAGCAGACTGGTATTCAGCGTGCGTGCGCTGACACGGTATTTTTCACCGATATTGGCAAAGAGGTAAATTGCTAAAATCGCCAGTACGATGATACCGATGAAGACACTGCTCCAGCCGTGTCCGTAGAACGGAATACCCAGCAAACCGACAGTGGTCAGGAAAGAGATATTCATCCGCTTGCGGCTTTTTACGGTGTAGCTTTCGTACACACCCCAGATGATGCTTGCGGCCAGAATAATCATGTAAATGATGACACCTGTATTAAATGGCAGGCCGAAGTCGTTGACAAACAGGAGTTCAAACCATCCGCCTACCTTCACGATACCCGGCACGATGCCATACAATACGACAGCTACCAGAATCATGGAACCAGCCAAGGCTATCAGACTGCCTTTCAGATTGGCGTTGGGGTTTTTCTTGTAATAATATACCAGTACGATGGCCGGAATACACAGTAAGTTCAGCAAGTGTACACCGATAGACAATCCTGTGAGGTAAGCAATCAGAATCAGCCAACGGTCGCTGTGAGGCTCGTTAGCCCGGTTCTCCCACTTCAGAATCAGCCAGAAAACAACGGCAGTGAAAAGGCTGGAATATGCATATACTTCACCTTCCACTGCACTGAACCAGAATGTATCACTCCATGTATAAGCCAGTGCACCTACCAGACCAGCTCCCATGATGGTAATCAGCTTGCCCGTAGTCATCTCTTTGTCATCGGGGCAAATCAGTTTTTTGGTCAGGTGAGTAATACTCCAGAATAGGAACAGGATACATGCCGCACTCATCAGGGCACTCATTATGTTCACCATTTTAGCCACTTGAGTCGCATCGCTGGCAAATTGGCTGAACAGGTTGGCTGTCAGCATGAAGAAAGGTGCGCCAGGAGGATGTCCTACCTCCAGTTTGTATCCGGTGGTAATGAATTCCGGACAGTCCCAGAAGCTGGCCGTCGGTTCAATGGTCATGCAGTAAGTAAATGCAGCCACCGCAAAAGTAAGCCAGCCTACCAGATTGTTAATCTTGTTGTACTGTTTCATGAATTATTTTTAGTTTCTCGTTAAAATTCAATGCGGCAAAGATAGCAAACATTTGCTAATCAACTCCCAAAAGTAAATGATAATGTTGCAAAAGGCGTTAAAAGTAGCCTCTTACTCTTCATGATGATGGCATTTTAATATTCGATGGGGCAGGTTGCCGTGTCCTAACAGTTCGATAGGACATTCAAAATGTGCTTCCAGCCATTCGGCGGAGACTTCCGTATCCGGATGGTAATCCAGCGTGCCGTTTACACAGGCAATGCTTTTTACGTTTTGCAGGATGGTGCCGATATCGTGACTCACCAGCACGATGGCGCATTCCTTGTTGATTTCTTCCAGCAGTGCATAAAGACGAGCCTCAAAACGCTTGTCAATGTATGTGTTGGGTTCATCCAGGATGACGACCTCCGGATTGGAGACGAGTGCGCGCCCTAATAAAGCCCTTTGCAGCTGTCCGCCACTTAATTGTCCGATGGCTCTTTGTTCCAAGCCTTCCAGTCCCATGCGGGCAATGGTTTCACGTACCTTGTCATGCTGTGCCCTGGAGAATGAGCGGAACAATGATTTTTGTTTATTTAATCCGGAAAGAACCACTTCGTACACCGAGATGGGAAATTTCTTGTCTATAGTGTTGTATTGGGGCAAATACCCCATTGTAATTTCATTCACCTCCTTTCCCTGATGAAAAAACTGAATTTTTCCGCCCGTAGGTTTTAGTAAGCCTAAAATAATTTTCATCAAGGTGGTTTTTCCTCCTCCGTTCGGGCCGATTACTCCAAGAAAATCCTTTTCTGCAATTTCCAGGTTGATATGTTCCAGCACTTTTTTCTGGTCGTATGCAGCGGCAATCTCAGTCAGTCTGATAAGAGGTTGGTTCATGAGGATAAATTTTAGTTATTGTTTTTTGTTTAATGATTTGGCTATGTGAATCATTTCTTTGTTCCAGTCATAGCTTAACGGGTTGATAGGGACGATTTTTAGTCCCAGTTCCTGCGCGATTACTTCCGCGTTACGCTGGTCGAATTCCTGTTGCACGAATACGACTCTTACCTGTTTCTGCTTGCAGGTTTTCATCAGTTCCTGCAGATGACTCGGTGAAGGTTCCTTTCCTCCTTCCTCGATGCTGATTTGCTGCAGGCTATAATCTCGGGCAAAATAACTTAATGCCGGATGGTAAATCAGGAAACAATAGTCAGCGTTCGTCAAATAACTCTGCATCTCACGTTCGGTACGGTTGATGACCTGTTGCAGGCTGTCCAGCCGTGTCTGATAGTAAGTTTGATTGTCCGGGTCTATCTCAGACAATGCCTTGCAGATGTTAGAGGAAATGATACGTGCGTTCGAAACCGAATTCCAGATATGAGGTTCTACTCCGTCTATATTTCCATGTGTATGGGCATGAGGATGTATTTCATGAATGAGATCGACTCCTTGCGACATGTCATAAAAAGGCAGTTTGGGCGTATTGGCTTGCAATCTTTCTGCCCATGCCTGCTCAAAGCCGATATGGCCGATGCGCAGATAGGCTTTGCTTCGTGCCAGTTCGACGAGTTGCTGGGGCGTAGGGTCGTATATTTCCGGATTAGCTCCTTTGGGAACGATACTGACCACCTGGAATTTGTCTCCAGCAATGGCTTCTGTGAAATATCGTAACGGTTCAATGGTTACTGTCAGAGTAGGGGCATCTTCTTTTCCTTGCTTTCCCGTACAAGATACGGTGAGCAGCAGGATACTTATCAAAGTAAAAAAATATTTTTTCATTCGTTTGTGTCGTATTGAAAGTGTGATACAAATATAGTGGTTTCTTTTGGTAGGGGAGACTCCTTTGTTTATTTTTAGGTTCTTTCTTTGGTTGACCGAAGAATTTCTCTTTTACCTCCTGGAGGGCCAGGGAGCCGCTCCACGGTGAAACCAGCTGCCTGCAACATTCTCCTTACCACTCCTTTTGCGCAGTAAGTAGTCAGGATTCCACTGGGATTCATCTGGCGGTACAAGTTGTCAAAAAGTGGCTGACTCCACATCTCAGGCTGCTTTTCGGGAGCAAAGGCATCAAAGTAGACCACATCATAACATTCACTGAATGCAAAGTGAGTGAAATCACCTTCTATCTTGTGAAGCGTGAAATAAGGTGAGATTTTTACTTCCTGATTCCAGGGAGCGGTGTGCAGTGCATAGAATTTTTCACATTCTTCCGGAGCGATTGTTTCCGGATAGGAAAGTTCGCGTACAATATCTTCCGAAAGAGGGAATCGTTCAATACTGGTAAAGTGAATGGCTCTTTGGCTTTTTTCTGCTTCCAGCAAGGTCAGAAAGGCATTCAGTCCTGTACCGAAACCGATTTCAAGTACACGAGGATTTGCTGCCTGAGCGTGATTCAATCCCATTTGAATAAAAATATGTGCAGACTCGGTTAATGCGCCTTTCACGGAATGATAATGTTCATTCAATTCAGGAACGTATAATGTATTGCTTCCGTCGGCAGTGGGTTCGAGTGTAATCATCTTTCTATCAAAAGTATTTCATTGAAAATCCGGTTATCCTTATTTATTGGGTTTTAAAAAGCTTTCCGGAAATGTTACTTCTTGTTCCGTGTGATTTTTTACACGAATCCAAGTGCGGAATCCTTTTTCTCCTTCAGTCAGTTCGATAACACGGGCCCCGTTGGGTAGATTATTGTAAACAGTATTTCCACCTGTATAACGTCCATATGCCAAGAGGATACCTTGCCACATTACAGCGTAGTCATTGTCATGGTCATGTCCTACAAATACTCCTTTGATGTCTCCCATTTCTTTCATGGCAGTGAAAAGTCCAGAGTTTAAGGCTGGGGCACATGCTTTCTCTTTTCGGATACCAAATAATGCCGCATTTTCATAAGTTGCAGCCTGGTTATATTCCGGCAAAGGAATATGGAAGAATGCCAGTGAAGGAACAGGAGTTCCACCGTTTGCTTGTGTATATTTGGAACTATACTCACGGTACCATTGAATCTGGTCAAAATCGATATAGTCATATCCTCCCACTTCTTTTATCTGTGAATAAGAATGAGAATCAAATACATAAAGGATTTCAGCATCCTTCTGTCCATCGGATGATTTTACAGGCAGAATAAAGTTGGTTGTACCTGAGATACCTTTTGTGGTGGCAGTCAGGCTGTATGGGATACTTTCAATGATTTCGAATAATTTTTCCCGGGAAAGCCCTTGTTCGTCATCGTGGTTTCCGAAGGTTACAGCAAAAGGGATTTTTCGTTTTGAAACTTGTTCCAGTACGGTACGCATGCTTTTTTCTGCGGGTTTTCCGTAGATTACGTCACCAGTAAACATTACCAAATCTGGATTTTCGGCATTCAGCACTTCATTGATACGTTCGATGGCTACTTCTGCGTGTGGGTCATTAAAAATGTAGTGTACATCGGTAAACTGGACGATTTTGAACTTTCCGTTGGCATTGAATTTTAAGTTTTGTGCACAAGCTAGTGCAGTCATGCACAATAGGCAATAGATGCAAAGAAGTTTTTTCATGTTTTGTTAAATTTTTCGTAGATGATTTTCGGTAGTTTTCGCAAAGATAGTCATATCTTTTGAGCGAGGAAAATTTGCGTTGATTTTCTATCCGATGAATCGGAATACTCCCAAAGCTGTAGCTACAATAATGGCATAACGAGCCAATTTGCCGATGGTCATGGAAATAGTGGTAATCCATACATTGCCTCTCATAAATCCCAAGGCGATGAGTAAAGCATCTCCAATGACAGGGAGGAACGAGAAAAAAGCCATCCACGACCCTCTTCCGTGGATAAACCGGATGGCCTTGTCCATTTGTTTTTTGTCAACCTTGAAATATTTCTCAATCCATTCCGTTTTACCAATTCGCCCTATCCAGTAGCAGGTAAAGCCTCCAAGAGTATTTCCGGCAGTAGTGAAGAGTGTGGACCACACAGGGTCAAGTCCTAATCCGATGCAGGCCAGTAGTACGACTTCTGAGCTGAACGGCAAGATGGTTCCGGCCAGGAATGCGGAAAGAAACATTCCCCAATATCCCCAATCTATCAGAAATTGAATAAATGCATCCATAAATTCATGATACATACACAGGTCCAGATTCCAAAGGATATCCAAAAAAAGATACGGGTAAATCGGTTGAAGGTAAGTGCCAGTAAGTGACCACCCATAATGGAACCTACGACTAATGTCATAAGAAAATAAGTATTGAAATGTGATGGTAGAAGCAGCATACAAGTTAACGTTCCCAGTCCTGTAATTATCAGGATACGAAGCATGATGCGTGTTTGCACCTTGTCTTGGTAGCTATGTAAAATACATTCTATACTGCAGATGGCGATGAATAAGATTGCAATACCTCCCGAAACCAATTGTGACATAGAAAGAATAGAGTAGTCTATTGGAGGGAAATGGGCAAGTGCTTTGAAAGGTAGCCAGGTTTCTTCCATGTTTCCAGCATAAAGATGATAGGCTAATGCAATCCAATAAGGAACGAGGAGGCCTATGAGACTGGCAAAGAATGTGCGGAGGGTAAAAGCCCTTAAACCAATCATGTAGAAATAAATCAGCGGCGTAAAGTAGAGTACTTGTGGAAGCAGAAGGCTGCTGATCCCAAGAGCAAAGAAGCTATGGAAAATAGGAATCGGAGCATATACCGATTCATAACTTCGGAATAAATAAGAGAAAGAAACGGTAAATAATAACGGAGTCCATTGCTCATGTGAATAGGTATGCAAAAAAGGAAGACCGCTCAAGAAGAAAAGGAATATGGCCGCATGAAGCGTCGTACGTGTCCGGATGAGTGAAAATGTGGTATTTAGTTCGACCAGGCAGTAAGCTATGCTTCCATGGATGGCCAAAGAAAGTAAATCTGTCTTTTCCTGATAGGTAATACCATACATGATAAGACAGATAATAATGCTCACCGGAAGGGTAGCCCTTCCGGTGGCCAGTTCATATTGAAATCTGTTTCGGGCAAGCATGTGTTACAGGTCAAACCCGATGTCTGAACGGAAATATTTTTTCTCGAAACAGATTTTACCTGCATTCTGGAAAGACTGTGCCAGAGCTTCTGCTTTGTTGGCTCCATAGGAACTAACTGCAATAACTCGTCCTCCAGCAGTAACCACCTGTCCGTCTTTCAAAGCTGTTCCGGCATGGAATACGATACTTCCGCCTGCCTTTGCTTCTTCAATGCCCGTCATCGGGAATCCTTTTTCATAAGCTTCCGGGTAGCCGCCAGATACCAGCATGACGCAGACTGCTGAGCGTGGGTCAATTTCCAGGGTCTTTTCATTCAGGTTGCCCTGAGCTACCCCTTCAAACAAGTCTACTAAGTCGCTCTTGATACGAAGCATGACACTTTCTGTTTCAGGGTCACCCATACGTACATTGTATTCGATTACCATCGGTTCACCTTTTACGTTAATCAGTCCGAAGAAGATAAAGCCTTTGTAATCGATACCTTCTGCTGCCAGTCCTTCAACAGTAGGACGGATGATACGGTCTTCCACCTTCTTCATCCATTCTGCATCTGCAAATGGAACCGGAGAAACAGAACCCATACCTCCAGTGTTCAATCCTTTGTCACCTTCGCCGATACGTTTGTAGTCTTTGGCTTCCGGCAGGATTTTGTAGTTCTTTCCATCAGTCAGTACGAATACCGAGCATTCAATACCGCTCAGGAACTCTTCGATAACTACTGTGGCAGAGGCATTTCCGAACATACCGCCCAGCATTTCTTTCAGTTCTTTCTTGGCTTCCTCCAATGTGGGGAGAATCAATACACCTTTTCCAGCGCACAATCCGTCAGCTTTCAGCACGTAGGGAGCTTCCAGTGTTTCCAGGAAAGCCAGTCCTTCTTCCAGGTTGGCTGCAGTTACGCTCTTGTATCCGGCAGTCGGAATATGATGACGCTGCATGAAACCTTTGGCAAATTCCTTGCTTCCTTCGAGTACAGCTCCAGCCTTTGACGGACCGATAACCGGTACCTGCTTCAATGCGTCATCGTTTTTGAAGAAATCATATACCCCCTTCACCAATGGGTCTTCCGGACCTACTACTACCATGTCAATGCCGTGGGCCGTTACAAACTGCTTGATACCTTCAAAGTCATCGGTTTTGATAGCTACGTTTTCGCCTACTTCACGCGTACCGGCATTTCCCGGAGCGATGTATAACTTTTCAATTTTCGGGCTTTGTGCGATTTTCCATGCCAGTGCATGTTCGCGTCCTCCTGAACCTAAAAGTAAAAGTTTCATATATGTATCTGTTTTTTAGTCTATTATTTCAAATGGTCTTCAAAGTAGCGGGTGATGTGTTCGTGCAGGTGTACACGGTCACGTCCCATCATGTTATGTCCGTCTTCCGGATAAACGAAAAAGTCCGGATGGGTACCAGCTTCAATACAAGCTCTCAGGAATGAGTAGCTGTGTTGTGGTACACAAGTGGGGTCTGTACCTCCGATAATGATTTCCAGACGGCCTTTCAGGTTGCCAGCCTTCTGTTTCAAGTCAGAACCCTTGTATCCTTCCGGATTAGTTTCCGTAGTATCCATATAGCGTTCACCATACATCACCTCATAGAACTTCCAGTCAATGACCGGTCCTCCAGCTACACCTACCTTGAAGATGTCAGGATAAGTCAGCATCAGGTTGGTGGTCATGAAGCCACCGAAGCTCCAACCATGTACGCCGATTCGTTCACCGTCTACATAAGACAGTGATTTCAGGAACTCGGCACCTTTCACCTGGTCTTTCATTTCTTCTACTCCCAAGTGACGGAATGTACAGTTCTCAAAAGCCAGTCCTCGGTTATCACTTCCCCGACTGTCTACTGTCAGCATCACATACCCTTTCTGAGCCATGTACAAATCCCATCCTCTGGCATCGTAGAAACGCGTGTTGTGGATGAGCTGTGCGTGCGGTCCACCATATACGTAGATAATGGCCGGATATTTCTTGTTTGGGTCAAAGTCCACGGGCTTAATCAGACGATAATACAAGTCTGTTTTTCCGTCAGCTGCCTTAAAGGTACCGATGGTAATTTCCGGTAACTTAAACTGGCTGCTCATCGGGTCATCAGCTTTCAGTAATGTAGTTCCTTTCTTTCCGTTGGTTGGCAGTAAAGTGATTTCACGTCCTACATTAAATGAAGAGAAGTTGTCAATCAGGTAAGTACCGCTTTCAGAGAGAGAAGCCCGGTGCATACCGTCTTTTTCTCCCAGTAATGTACGCTTTCCAGTTTTGACGTTGAGGCTGAACAGATTGGTTTGCAGCGGAGAAATTTCTGTGCTACCGATAATAATTTCCTTCTTTCCTGCATTGAATCCAAGAATATCCTGCACCAACCAGTCGCCTTGCGTCAAAGGAGTTACTTTCAGGTGTTCCAGATAGGTACTGCCTTCCAGTTTGCCATTTTTCCATGTACCTTCTCCTTTTGCCTTCGTATCCATCAGATACAAGTGGTTGAAACCGTCGCGCTGACTCTGGTAAATAAATTTACTTTCGTCCCACGGCAGGAATACCAGCGGATGCTGAGGTTCTACGTATTTCGGGTTCTTTTCTTCATACAATACCCCTTCTCGTTCACCTGTGGCAGCCTGATAGCATACAAGTTGGGCATGATTTTGGTCACGGTTCAGTTCGATGACATAAATATGCTGCTCATCGGGCGACCAGCTGACATTGGTAAAATAACGGTCGGTCGGGTCACCTGCCTGCAGGTAAATTACTTTTCCAGTCTTTACATCGTATACTCCTACTGTTACTTTGTGGCTGGTCATTCCTGCCATCGGATATTTGTCCGGCTCAAGAGTCGCGATACGAGTCGATGTATTCACCTGAGGATAGTCTGTGACCATACTCTGGTCCATGCGATAGAAAGCCAGATAACTTCCTTTCGGGCTCCAGAATGTACCTTTATAAATACCGAATTCGTTACGATGTACAGCTTGTCCGTAAACTACTCCATCTTCTGTTTGTGAAGGATTAATCTGGTGACTTTCCTCCCCTTTGCCGGTTACAAACAAACCGTTACCGATGGTATAGGCCACTTTTTCATTGGTTTTGCAAAAGTCAAGATTGGTAGCTTTTTCGTTCAGGCGGGATATGTTTGTAATTTTCTTCTGTCCAAAGTCATATTCCACCCAATAGCTGTTCTGCTGAAATACTATGACTTTACGCTCTGCCCAAGGCAATGAAACTGACATCAGGCTGCGAAGCGGTTTAAGTTCGTGCGACAGTTGATAGGGTTTTTCTCCTTTTTCAATGGCTTGATTTACCTCTTCCAGTGTGACAAGTATGCTTTCCTTGCCATCTTTCAACTGAATGCTGCGGATGTTTTCCACATCCGCACGTACACATACATCTCCCCACCATTGCAGTCCCGGAATGTTTTCAGGGACCAGGTTGAAATAATTGTTTCCGCCCGGAATCACATCTTCCAGTGTATAGGCTTTCTTTTCCTGGGCAAAAGTGGCGAGAGTGGTCATACTGCATAAAAAGAATAAAAAGAATATACGTTTCATGTTCTGTCCGTTTTTAATCTTGTGAGTTTCCTTCTTCCTCGCTGCGGCGTCTGTGCATGTAGCGTGGGGCAGGAGCCGCTTTGGGACGTCCGTCGTCTGTTGAAGGACGCGGAGTGCGTGGCTTCGAATCTTCCTTATATTTGAATTCTTTACGGCGTTCGCGAGTAAATTCTTTTCCGTCGCCTGCTTTGCGTCCGCGGAATGTTTCTTTACAATCAGTATCTTTACGGAATCCTTCTTTGCGATCGCTGCGGAAACCTTCTTTTCGTTCTCCACGACCTCCGTCTTTGCGCTCCTTACGGCCGTATTCCACTTTTTCTCCCTGACGGCGTGGACGTGCCGGTCTTTCTTCACGTTTCGGCTTAAACTCCTTGTCACTGTTGTCGGAACGGAATTCCTTGTACTTCCCGTCAAACAACTGGTATTTGCGGAACTGACATTCCAATGCTCCATTAAACAAAGGCACTTTTATAGAAGCCTTCAGTCCGATCTGGTCAAAGCATTCATCACGGTAGCTCAGAATCCAGGCGTCATTTCCTGTGAATGCATGTTTCAAGCGTTCACCAATCATCTGGTAAAGTCCCAGCAAATCTTCTGAAGAGATACGCTCTCCGTAAGGAGGGTTGGTAATGATAATACTTTTCTGTGCAGGCTGTTCAAATTGCTGGAACGGCTGGATTTTCAGGATGACATCCTTGCTTACCCCTGCAGCTTTCACGTTATGCTGAGCAATTTCGTTTGCTTTCGGATTGTTGTCGTATCCATAAATCTTATGAGTAAACTCACGCTCCTGTGAGTCATCGTTGTAAATCGCATCAAACAAATCCTGGTCAAAGTCCTTCCATTTCTCGAATCCGAATTCTTTACGGAATACACCCGGAGCGATATTACGTGCAATCAAAGCAGCCTCGATAGGTATAGTTCCTGAACCACACATCGGGTCTATCAGGTCACATTCACCTCTCCAGCCTGTCATCAGAATCATACCGGCTGCCAATACCTCGTTCAACGGTGCTTCCACCTGTTCCTGACGGTATCCTCTACGGTGAAGCGATTCACCTGAGCTATCCAAGGCAAGTGTACATTCTTCCTCTGCAATATGGATGTGAATAGCCAAATCCGGGTTGCTGATACGTACAGAAGGGCGGTTGCCTGTCTTTTCGCGGAAATAGTCAACTACCGCATCTTTCACTTTGTATGCCACGAATTTAGAATGACGGAATTCATTAGAGAACACTACGGCATCTACCGAGAAACTACTCATGTTGTCCAGATAGTTTTCCCATGCGATACTCTTTACGGCCTCATACACTTCGTCGGCAGTCTTCGCAGTAAAATGTTTGATAGGTTTTAAGATACGGATGGCAGTACGAAGGCAGAAATTAGCCTTATACATCATGGCTTTGTCTCCGGTGAAAGAAACCATACGTCGTCCGATTTCAATGTTGCTGGCTCCTAATTCCGTGAGTTCCTGTGCCAGAACTTCTTCCAGTCCCTGGAAGGTCTTGGCGATAAGCTCGAATTCTTGATTCATCTTGATAAAATTACGTAATTTCAATTGATTGGGCAAAAATACGAAATTTCGGGTTGCTAGTCAACTGTGTATAAAGAAAAGATGGCTTATGAAATTATTTTCTCATAAGCCATCTTTATTTATCGGAACCTCTTAAATGTTACCAGCCCGGGTTGTTAGGAGCTAAGTTAGGATTGATAGAAATTTCATTGATAGGAATGGATAATAAGTAATGTTTAGGTTCTTCAAATACAGCCTGCGTTTTTACTCTTTTTCCATAAATATCCAATGCTCCTTCTGCGGTAAGGCCAAGTTCTTCTTTCATATCGTTGATTTGTTCTGTAGTATACAAACTAGCATCGGGAATAATACCGGCTCTTACTACTACACTTGCATCCAGTCGTTTACCACAAGCCCATCTTCTTAGGTCATCGTATCTATAACCTTCACCGAATAATTCAATACGGCGTTCTCTTCTGATTTCACGAATTAAATTAGCATTGCTACCCTTTATATTGGGATATTCTTTTTCCAGTTTTGGATCTGCTACCGGATTAACGGTTAATGGATAATTGAAACCAACGCGTTTTCTGAGTTCATTGATTGTTCTTCCTAGTTCTGTATTATCCAGCACTCCTAATTCTGCTCCTGCTTCTGCACGGATTAAAAGAATTTCTCCGTATCTGAAAATGGGAGCGTCAATGCTGCCTTTGTGGTGGTCTGAAGAAAACTCAGATGTTTTATAGAATTTTGCAATGGCATAACCCGTAGAAGAAGAACCATCCGCACCAGTTGCTACAATATTGGCAATATTGGATGCTTTACCGTGCAAATAATATGTATATTCTCCATCTTTCGGGGTAGCTATGGTTTGCAATAATCTAGGATCTCTATTTTCTAATTCTGCAATAATTCCCGTATGAGTAGTATGTCCTTCACATCCACATAATGAGATAGGTTTTCCTGTTGTTGCACATAAGTAATCTTCTACTGCATCTCGGCTTGCACCGATAGGAGTTTCACCTACTCCAATTTGTCTGGTAACATTATTACCTTTACCTAAAGACGGATCATATTCTTTAGCTAAAATAACCTCTGAATTATTATTATAGTTTTCTTGTGTAAATAATTCATGATATGCAGTTTTAGGTGAGCTTCCTTTAAATATGGAGTAGCCATATTCTTCTTTCATTAATTCGCCTGCAGCATCATACGCTTCCTGCAAGAATTTTACGTCGCCTTCTATGTTATGGTATCTTCTCCAGGTACCTTCAAATAAGCACATTCTTGCTTTTAATGCAATAGCTGCGTCTTTTGAAACTCGGCTTACTCCCACTTTAGATTTAGGAGAAAGCAGATTGATGGCCTTTTCAATATTTAAAAGTAAGCTGTCAGCTACAAGTGTTCTTGAATCACGTCCTTTATACATTTCCTCATCACCAGGGTTCAAGACTGTGGTATACCAAGGAACATCACCATATACACTTAACTTATTAAAGTAATCTAAGCATTTAAAGAAGTAGATTTCTCCTGCGTATTGATTCTTTTCAGCCTGAGTTGCTGGAGATGATTGATAGTTCATCAAGAAATCATTGCATGCACGTATATTTTCCCATTGCCACTCTGTATCTTTAGCTTCTGTAGGAGCTACATGCAAGCCAAAACTTTTTACGTTATATTCCCATGTAAAAATGTTGTCTGACTCAAATTCTTTTTCCAGCATTCCAAAACTATATGATAAGGGATCACCATGACCTTTTATCAGTTTTGGGTAGAAGTTGTTACAGTATTGCTGGAGGGCAGTACCAGTCGCAGTAGTAAAGAACTGATCTTTTGTTACTGAGTCTAACGGCTCCCTGTCAAGGTAGTCACAACTTTGAAAGCTAAGTGCCAACAATGTGGCATATAATATAGTTTTTTTCATAATACAATAAGCAAATTTAGAATGTAACATTAATACCAAATGAATAAGATCGGCAGAATGGATATTTCGTCATTCTTTCTTCCAAGCTACCATCATCTTTTGTATCTCCTGTAGAGTCTGGATCCAAGTATTTATATAAGCCGGTAGCTTCCCATAAGTTTTGTCCACTTGCAAAGACTTTCAATTGTGAGATACCTAATTTAGATACCCATGATGTCGGTAAAGTATAACCGATTGTCAAATCTTTCAAGCGGATATAAGATGCGTCTTGCAGGTATTTTGTTTGAATCTGACGGCTTCTCGTTGTATTTGTGGGTACTGGGAAATAGGCATTAGGATTGGTTTCACTCCATACGTCATTTATATGGGTTTCATTTAATGCACTCCACCATTGACCTGTGTATCCCCAGAAGACTGTATTGTTATCTCCTAACCATAAGTCTCTTTTCATTACACCTTCAAATAAAGCTCGGACATCAAATCCTTTCCAATTTAATCCTAAATTGATATTGAAGCGGTATCTCGGTGTTTGATTACCGATAATCTTTTTATCACCATGGTCATTCAGCTGATTTTTTCCGTAAGTAATGACACCGTCACCATCCAAATCTGCATATTTTATGTCACCAGGAATCCAGGTACCACTGATTTGTTTCTGACGTACTTTCATTGCTTCGGCTTCTGCGTCATCTTTAATGAATCCTTCTGTTACGTATCCCCAGATGTCTCCCAAACGTTGACCTTCATAATAGTCACCAAGATATCCGGTTGGGTTATCATATTTAGTGATAGTTGAATAACTGTCTGAAATGCCAATGCCGATATTATAATTTAAAGTAGAACCGGCTACATCGTTGATATTATCATTCCAGTTAAGTGTCAACTCCCAACCGTTTGTCCGCATATTGGCTAAGTTTTCTTTACCTCCTGTAGATCCCATAGTAGCAGGGTAGGCCTTAGATACGACCATATCATTTGTATAACGTAAGAAATAATCAAATGAAGCAGTCAGTCTGTTGTTTAATAATCCTAAGTCTATACCAAAGTTTGCGGTAGTAACTTTTTCCCATGTTACGTTGTTGTATGCCAGTGAAGCAGGAGTAATACCGTTGGCAAGTTTGCCGCCAATCAAATAATTTAGCTGTTCGAATCCCATCAAGCTTAAGAAGTCAAAGTTGCTGTTTGTTACCTGATTTCCTAAGCTACCTAAAGATGCGCGTAGCTTCACATTGTCGAAAATCTTTTTAGCTGGTTCAAAGAACTTTTCTTCTGAAAGTCTCCATCCCAAAGAAGCAGAAGGGAAGAATCCCCAGCGGCTATCTGATGCATATTTTGAAGAACCGTCATAACGTCCGTTTACTTCTACCAGATATTTCCCAGCATAGTCATAGTTTAATCGGAAGAAAGCACCTTGAACTGCCCAAATGGTAGCTTCTTCTTCTAGTTTCTGTTTGGTGTTTGCCCAGTCAATAATAGGAGCATCATTCAGGTATAAGTCTGTAACATAGCCATAAAAATTGCTGGTTTTTTTACTTTCCTGGTTGTATCCTACCATGGCAGTAAAAGAATGAGATTTAGGCAATTCAAACTTATATTCAGCCCAAAGATTCAATGCCTGATAAGTGTCATCATATTTTCTTAATGAAACTCCGTTGGGTTCTCCTTTGGCAATCTGTGATCCATCTGGTTGTTTCTGGTAAATCGTTTTATTATGAGCGCGTTCATCTCTGAACAGCCGGTTCCCAGTATAATCTCCTTTAATGGATAATCCTTTTAATGGAGTTAAATTGAACGATCCTGTATACCATATATCGTCATATACATTCTTTTTGCGTCCGGCTTGTGCCAGCATTCCTGCAATATTAAAGTTGAAGTTTGAGCCTGCTACAGCAGCAAAGTCTCCATCTGGCAAGTATACAGGGATGAAGGGGAATGCACGGTAAACTTCATAATAAGGATCCTCACTTGTATAATGGTTTGAGTTTGGTTCATTCACTTCACTTCTATTATATTTTGTTCTAAATCCAATTTCTAACCAGTCTGTTACTTTTGAAGTGAAATTAAATGACATATTGATACGTTTATATGTATCTGTACCAAAAGCCAGTAAGCCGTCTTGCCCTTTGTATCCTAAAGAAGCATAGTATGCGGTTTTTTCGCTACCACCTCTTAAGCTCGCATTATGTTGTTGCATAAAGGCTGCGTTCTTATAGAAGATATCCATCCAGTCTGTATTTCCGGCGTAGGCCCATTCTCCGTTTGCTGTAAATTTATTTCCTTGTGTATTTTCCCATGCTGTGGGGCGAGTAGGGTCTTTCATATAGGCATCTACAGCTGCGATTAGTTCGTCGCTCCAGTATTGGGTTCCACTGGTATTCTTAGATTCATTATTCATCGCTCTTAGCCATTGATCTGCCGGTAAGCTATGGGGTAATCTGGATGGTGTAGACCATGAAAAATTATTATTGTAGTTAAAAGTGATTTTCTCTCCTGTTTTTCCTTTTTTGGTTGTAATTAACACAACTCCAAATGCTGCTCTGGCACCATATACAGCTGCTGAAGAAGCATCCTTTAAAACAGAAATGCTTTCAATGTCTTGAGGGTTGATTAATGAGATATCATTTGTTTCTACACCATCCACAAGCACGAGAGCAGAACCTCCGTTTAAGGATGTTAATCCACGCACGTTAATGCTAGTTTCTGCATTTGGATTACCATTGGCAAATGAAATGTTTAAGTTTGGGATAACGCCTTGTAAACCTTGAGCTAGATTAGCTATAGGTCTGTCTTCCAGTACATCACTTTCAGCCATTGCTACAGAACCAGTTAGGTTTACTTTTTTTTGGGTTCCGTACCCTACTACTACAACTTCTTCCAATGTTTTTGTATCGTCTTCTAGTACGACTGAAATTGGAGTTCCTTTCCATATGACTTCTTTTGTTAAGTAACCCACAAAAGAAACTTGAATTACAGCTCCTTTTTCTACATTTGGAAGCTCAAAATTTCCATCAAAATCTGTGATGGTACCAATTGTTGTACCCTTGACCAATACAGATGCACCAATAACACTTTCACCGGACGCATCTTTTACAACTCCTGAGCACGTCGATTTTTGTTGTACAATGTTAGAATTGATAATTACGGATGGTTGCTCTGCATACAGCAGTTGTGTGGTTCCACCTACAGTTAGTAGTAACGCACCTAGTAATTTCAGATTACTCATAGTTCTTAAAATTAAGGTATATAGAATTTATTGATTATTTTCAATAGATTCAGTATTAGATTGGTTAATTAAATTGCACATATTTCTATATTTTGTATAGGAATATATTTTTTCGAATTCAAAAATAAATATATATTTTTAAATATCCAAAATTTTACCCACTATATATTAAAAGAAATTGTTCGTTTTTTCTATTTCTAGTATGAATATTAATGATTAATAAATGTGGAGGAGTTATTCTATTTTTTGAACGTTTCAGATATTCTTAAGTATGGGGAAATAATTTCTTTTTATAGCATATATCTTTTTCAGGTAGATCTGTCATTAGTATATTAAGCTGTCATTTTTCCATTATTAAAGAGGTTAATATATATCTAACATCATTAGTGTCCACTAAAAAATTATAGAAGTTCTTTGAAATTATTGAA
>CAMFND010000156.1 GCA_945965395.1 uncultured Bacteroides sp. | reverse complement strand
CCGGGATTCCCTATCGTTCTTCACGGATCTTCTTCAGTTCCTCAGGAAGAAGTTGACACTATCAACCAGTACGGTGGTAAATTGGAAGCTGCTATCGGTATTCCTGAAGATCAGTTGCGTAAAGCTGCTAAATCTGCAGTTTGCAAGATTAATATCGACTCAGACTCTCGTCTGGCTATGACTGCTGCTGTTCGTAAAGTATTCGCTGAAAAACCGGCTGAATTCGACCCGCGTAAATACCTGGGCCCGGCTCGTGACAACATGGAAAAACTTTACAAGCACAAAATCATCAACGTATTGGGTTCTGACAACAAGTTGGCTCAGTAATTGCGCTTGATACTTATCACACCTGAATAAAATGAATGAAGGCTGCTTTCCTTTCGGAGGGCAGCCTTTTTTGATTTCTTACCAGAACTTGTTCTGAGAAGGGTTATATTCAAATCCTGCTTCTTTCAAACGGTTCAGAATATCTTCCTTGCTCACGTTCATGTCCGCGCAAAGGGCATCGAGCGAAGGATAATAGTCTCTTAATTTCATGTTGATGAAGCTGAAAAGCATCATCGGGTCTTTAGGTAATTCCATATTGATAAATTATTTTCGATGTATTCTTTTTTCGGGGTGCAAAGTTACGACTTTTATTGCTTCATTAATCCTATTTAATTGATAATTTATTTGTTATCTTTGTCCTGTTATGTCGACTAAACGAATTATAGAAGATAAAGATTTCCACCGTATTGTGATTGCCACACGCCGGGGGGCAAGAAACATTACGATGCGTGTCAAGCCCGACGGCCTGTATCTCACGGTGCCGCCTTACAGCAAGACGGACAAAGTGCTTTCTACCCTGGAGCAGTTTCGTGCCGATTTACGGGAACGCTTTCGGCAGGTGGCAGTACGGCCAATAGATTTCAGTTTCCGGATTGAGGCCGACTGTTTTCGTTTGTCTCTGTCCCCCAGTCACCTGAAATGTTTCACGGTGCGGCAGATACCTTCGGGCGAAGTGACCGTGTTCTGTCCGGAACATACCGACTTTTCGGATGAAGCTGTTCAGAAGCTGGTGCGTGGGGCTATTTTACGGGCGATGAAAAAAGTGGCGGCTGAGTTTCTGCCACCCTTGCTGAGTGTGTGGGCAGAACGCTTCGGGTTAACTTACCGAAAAGTACGGATTACCGCTGCCCGTTCACGATGGGGAAGTTGTACTTCGGCCAAGACCATCAGTTTGTCTTGTTACCTGATGTTAGTTCCCTCTCACCTGATTGATTATGTTATTTTGCATGAGCTGGCTCACACACGTGAAATGAACCATGGCCCTCGTTTTTGGGAACTGCTTGACAGCATGACGGCAGGGCAGGCCTTACGTTTGCGGGGAGAACTTCGGAGATTCCGTCCGTCTTTTTAAAAAGAAACTTAATATGTGTGTAATATACACTTTTTAATGTAATTTTGTGTCGTAGAGTATAGGTGATAATTTGCATAAAGAAAATCTGTTGTTACAAAATTTCAGAGGAAGATAGATCGGAGTACTTGTATGCAGATTGTCTTTAATTGGAGAACGTAGTGGAAGCATACAAAGGAGCACTTCTGACTGATACAGGATTCAACTGTCATTGTCCGGAGTTGGTGAGAGTCTTTGTGATATCTTTAGGATAGATTTGCTCCATCTGGTATATTCGGAAAGGACGCAGGGAGTTGATAGATAAAAAACAGATACAACTGTAATGTAAAAAATATGCTATGAGATTACTTTTGTTGACTTTGTGTATCATATTATGGGGAGGGAATAGTTTGCACCTGGAAGCGAAGAAATATTTCTTCTCAAATTATAATTTCTGTCATATAACGGAGGAAGCCGGGTTGCCTAACAACTCGTTGACTGCCGTAATGAAAGATTCATTCGGGTATATCTGGGTGGCTACTCAGGACGGGCTGGCGCGTTACGACGGGTATCGTTTCCTGAATTATGGAGTAAAGGAATCTTTTTACCGCTTGAAGGGGAACTATGTCTACACACTGTGTGAGGATCGCCGGAAAAGGCTCTGGGTAGGTTCGGATGCCGGACTTGACCTGATTGACTTACAGACAGGTCTTTCTGTACCCGCAGCTGATTTAGGGTCGGCGTCGGAATTATCATCTTTGTTTAATTCGTTTGTCCGTTCGGTGGTACAGACTACCGATGGAAATATATGGGTAGTAACTGACAAAATGTTGTGGTGCCTGGAACTGGACCGTTCAGGAATCGTAAGGGCTTGTTATCGAATGCAGGCTGAAGCTGATGAGAGTGTATCGGCCATCGCAGAAATTGAAGGAGGAGTTTGTGCCGGAGTAGGTAACTGTATTTACCGGATTGTGAAAGAAGGGGAAAATAAGTTGCGTAAACAGCAGCTTTCGGATGCCATTGTACCTTTTAGTGCTGACTGGCGTATCTCTTGCCTGCAAGCCGACGGTGATTTCTTGTGGATAGGAAGCAACCGTGGACTTTTCCGCTATTATCGGCAAACCAAGACGATGAAGCGTTACCGTTACTCTTCGCATCGGGAGGGAATGCTCAGTCAGGCTTATATCACGGATATGAAGTTGACTTCCGACGGCAGTCTGGTGGTTTCCACTTTCAACGGTCTGAATGTATATGACCGTGAATCCGATACATTTTCTTTTATCCGCCGGGTGGAAGATTCCGAAGAACGAGGATTGAATTCCAATATCATAGTCTGTCTGTTTACCGACGGGCAGGACATCTGGGCCGGCACACAGGATGGAGGAGTCAATCTGTTGTACTTGTCGCGCAGGTTAGAGGTTGCCAGATTAGGGGATATTCCTTGGAAACTCTCGGCGGGGCGCACACCGCAAATCAGTGCTGTGACGGAAGATAAAAAGGGGAATTTGTGGATTGGTACGATTGAGGGAGGACTTTATCAAATGAATCTGGAAACGGAAGCGGTGCAGCATTACGCTTTCACACCTCATAGCTCGACATCTATTCTTTCCAATAATGTAAATGGCATATTGATAGACAGTGACAATCATTTGTGGGCCTATACTTGGGGGGCTGGAATTAGTGAGCTGGATTTGAATAAGCCTCAATCTGTTTTTCGTCAGCATTCCAATGGAGAAGTGCCAGGACTGGAGGATGATTTTATTATGAGTGCGGTGGAAGACCCTGTAAATAAGGGAATTTGGTTTGGGTCAACTCATGGTCTGATTTTCTACGATAAAAAACAAAAGCGTTTTTCCCGTATCAATTTGGATTTGAGTATAAATGAATTCGAGGCAGTGGGAGCATTATGTATAGATTGTAAAAACCGTTTATGGTTTGGAACTTCTGAAGGTTTGTTTATAATTGACTTGTTCTCTTTTGCCCGCTCGCGCAGACACTTGAATTATACATACTTGCGTTATAAACTGGACGACAAGAAGTCGACCCAGGTGGAGCGGATAAATTGTGTTTTTCAAGATAGTAGAGGAGTAATTTGGTTAGGAGGAAGAGGCACGGGACTTTATCGTTTGATTTCTGATGATATGAATCGTTTCCTGTTTAAACGCTACGGAGAATCTGAAGGGTTTTATGAGAAGATAGTTTATGGAGTGAGCGAAGATAAATTGGGCAATATATGGATTGCTACAGAGAGTGGTTTGTCACGTTTGCTGGTTAATAGTGATACCTTTATATTTTATAACAAGTCAGATGGGATTTTGGATAAGGGTTATGACGGTAATGCACTCTGTTTTTCTCAAAAGTACAATTGTTTGTACTGTGGAAAAGACTATGGCTTGTATCAGATTCGGCTTCGGAAACCTTTTGGGGTATCTGAAAACCATGGAGTGATAGTCTCATCGGTCCAGATAAACGAAAGTGAATGGATTTATGGAGATAAACAATGTATGTCAGATCTAGAGGAAGGTGATAAACTGTCTGTTGCCTTGACATCTCATGTGTACGGTTATAGTAACTCTGTACGTATTCGTTACAGACTGAAGGGAGAAGAAAAATGGACAGAACTACCTCCGGAAAAACCAGTAATTGTTTTTCCTTCTTTATCATCTGGTACTTATAAGCTTGAGATACAGGCTACTGATGGAGAAGGAAAATGGTCGGAACGTACTTTAGGATTGGATATTCCGGTACGTCCGTATTTTTATAAATCCTGGTGGTTCCTATTGCTCCTTTTAGTATCTGTGGTTTGCCTTTCTATTGTTTTTTATCGCTATAAAGTGAGACGGTTGAAATACAGACAGATGCAATTGGAACAGCTGGTAGCTCAACGTACACACGAACTGGAGGTACAGAATCATAGTCTGGAAGTGATGGCTCACCATGTGGAGGATATGGCAGAAGAAAAGATTCGTTTCTTTACACACATTACTCATGAATTTCGTACACCAGTTACTTTGATTCATGGACCTATACAGCAGGCACTGGCATTGACATCCAATGAAGAAGTGAAAGAACAGTTACATATAGCGGAACGTAATGTACAGGATTTGCTTGCGTTAGTGAATGAACTGATGGATTTCCGGAAACTTGATACCGAAAAGGTGAAGTTGAATATTCGTCCTTTTGATCTTGTCTCCATGATGGAGGATTTGCTTCTGCCTTTCATCTCGTTTGTGAAACATCGTCATATTACATTGCAGGCTTATTATCATCTTAGAGGGCTTTCTGTGAGTGCAGACCCTACATATCTCCATCGTGTACTGACTAATTTATTGGCCAATGCCGTAAAGTTTACTCCTGATGGGGGACATATCCGACTTTATGCAGCCCGTATAGTGGATAATGAGGGAAAAGTGCAGCTTTACCTTTCGGTGTCGGATACAGGATGTGGCATACCGGAGAAAGATCTTCCACAGATTTTTGACAGTTTCTTTCAGGCGCAAAATAAGGTGACTTATCCAGTCTTCGGACAGTCTGGAACGGGTATCGGCTTAAATGTATGCAAGCGGATTGTGGCTCTTCATGGAGGTGTGATTTCAGCTAAGAACAATCATGCCGGGGGAACCTCTTTCCGTGTTATGTTACCGATGAAGGAAATGCCGAAAGAGGAACTTGTCGTTGCAAGCGGAATATCTGAAAAGGAAAATCTTTCCGCAATGGAGGAAGTTCCTTTACAGAAAGAAACTCTGTTAGTTGTTGATGACAACCATGATATGCGTCGTTATATTCGTTCTTTATTGCAAAAGGAATATAAACTTCTTGAGGCTGAAAATGGGGTAAAGGCCATGGAGATACTCGAAAAGCATCATGTCGATTTGATTATCAGTGACCTGCTTATGCCAGAAATGGACGGGTTGGAATTCTCAAAGAGAGTGAAAGAGAATTTGGCCACCAGTCATATTCCTTTCTTGATTCTTACAGCGGTGCATTCGGAAGAAAATGAAAAGAAATGCTATTCAATAGGTGTTGATGAGTATCTATGCAAACCGTTTGATGCGGATATATTCAAATATCGTATCCGTAATATCCTGACTTTGCGCAGAGGATACCAGGAAAGATTCTCGAAACCAGTTGCTTTGGCAGACATGAGTGAAATGGGGTTGATAGAGGAATCCAGAGATAAAGTGTTTATGGATCGGGCTATGGAATTGATGAAACAGCATTATGCTGAGGCTGAATATGGTCTGGATGCCTTTGTGCGTGATATGGGGTATAGCAAAACGTTGGTGAATCAGAAAATGCAAAGTCTGGCAGGGATGCCTATCGGACAGTTTATGAAGAATTTCAGGCTGGACATGGGACGAAAATTGCTGGAACAAGCCAAGGGAGATGCCAATGTATCGGAGGTAGCTTATGCGGTTGGCTTCAATGATCCTAAATATTTTACCAAATGTTTCAAACAACGTTTTGGATGTTTGCCAAGTTCTTTGGGGCATTCATAAAAAATGCCGGAACATTTGGACTGTTCCGGCTAAAAAAAGAAATTTAGAAATGTACCGTTTCACAACGGCGTTTTTATGAGCACTGGCGAGGTTACTTTTGTATAACCCCTGCTGTATTTTCTAAATGTATATTTTCTGCAGCGTAATCAGGGCGAGTATCTCCCCAATTAACTGTACATCTTTCCAGCTGAATGTCGGAAGCTGTATGGAAGAAGAATCCGTAAGTTTTGCCTTTCAAGAAACCTTCTCCGTCGCATGGGCGTTTATCGTATATTCCCCCTTCAAATGTGGTGCGTTTGTGAAGGTTTACTTCTACCTGATCAAAATAAATTCGGTTTACTTTATCAATGGTGTCTCCTCCTATAAAAATTCCATTCTCACTTGTACATTTAATGTTCTGGAAGTAGATGCGGCTTACTTCTCCACAGGCTCCCTTCACAGCTCCTTTCGGGAAACGCCATCCGGCATCTTTATGATTACCAACAGCACGTGGATAAGAAGTTACATAAATCGGTTCTGCTTTTCCCCACCATACGTCTGAGAAGAAACGACAGTCAACAATCATGTTTGAGAAAATAACATTGGTAACCGTACCTTCATCGCGGTTTTGGATACCAATACCTCGGTTGCTATCTTTGATAATACAGTTGTTGAACAACACATTATTGATTTTGTCCATGTTCTCTGAACCGATTTTAACGGCACATGAACGAGAAGTCATGGTACAGTTGGTCACTACAACGTCTTCACAACTTCCATATTGTTCGAATTCGCGTCGGTTTTTCAGGCAGATGCAGTCATCTCCTGATTCGATAAAGCAGTTGGAAATACGTACGTCTTTGGAATGGTCTATATCAATTCCGTCACCATTTCGGATTTTAAGGTCGTTGAGGATAGTGATTCCGTCAATCATTGCATTACGGCAACCTATCAGGTGTACACTCCAGTAAGCACTGTTACGTACGCTTATATCGCGAATCACTAGTTTCTGTACATTGGTTAAAGTCAGCAGGTGCGGACGTGGGTCAAAATCGGTTACAGGTTTTAGCTCGTAAGAATCTTCCAGTTCCTTTCCCATAAAGGAAACTCCGTTGCCGTCAAGCGTTCCGGTACCAGTAATAGATACATTTTTCAGGTCTTTCCCGCTAATCCACATCATTCCTTCTCCACGGTTAGCTCCAAATGCGCTTTCTGTGTAAATACTTTCATCCGGGTTGGCTAACAGCCGTGAGTTGGGTGCCAAATGCAATTCTATATGCGATGCCAGTTTGAAAGGACCGCATAAAAATGTGTGTCCGGATGGAACGAGCACCATACCTCCACCCGCCTCAGAACAAGCGTTGATGGCCTTTTGTATAGCTTGGGCATCGTCGGTTTTTCCATCTCCTGTGGCACCATAATCCATGATGTTATAAATCCCCGTTTGCGGCGAGTGACATGCACCGAGGAAGAAGATGCTAAGTAGTGCAAGAAGAATGTTTTTTGTTTTCATATTTGAATGAGGTTTATGTGTTTAATTATGGTATTTTAGTTTAAGGCTGGAGGACAGTCTACAGGAGTATTCCCCCAGTTTTTGTTAGGAGTGTTACCCATTTGGAATATCATCTTTCCTCCATGTATGATATCTCTATGAGAAATATAATTTTTGGAATAAGTTTTTCCGTTCAATATTACGTTTTGAATATAAATGTTTTCTTTAGAGGCATTTTCTGCGATAAGGGTAAAAGTCTGTCCGTTTTCCAAGTGTATGATTGCTTTAGGGAAGGAGGGGCTGGCCAATATGTAATAGGGTGAACCTGGACATACTGGGTAAAAGCCTAATGACGCAAAAATATACCAGGCAGACATCTGCCCTGCATCGTCATTACCCGATAAACCACCAGGAGCATTCAGGTATTCAGTTTCCATGATATGCCGTACTGTCTGTTGTGTCTTCCATGGTTCTCCTATATAATTGAACATGAATGCCACTTGATGACAAGGTTCGTTTCCGTGCCAATATCTGTGCTCACTGAACATTGAGTCTAGTTTTAAAGCAAACTTTTCTTTGCCTCCCATACATTCCATCAGTCCGTATGGATCGTGCGGTACGTACCATGTGTAGTGACAAGGTGCACCTTCTGTGATGAATTTGGTAAACTGAAATGCGTTCTGTTCTTTTAGGAAGGTACCGTTGGCATATCTTCCTTGTGCATATCCGGTTTGCGGATCAATCACATTGCGGTAATTCTGAGCACGCGCAGATAGTATTTTGTAGTCTTCTTCCTTCTGGAGAAGTTTAGCTACTTGAGCGAGTACAAAGTCATCGTAGGCATATTCTAATGTACGTGAGACCTGTTCCTTGGTATGGAAAGCATCGGGTACACTGTCTTCCAATGGAATATATCCGTATTTCAAGTACGATTGTAAGGCGCGTCGTCCCATTCCGTTTTTATAATCTTTATTATCTGCAGGTGATTCAAACGCATTTTTTCGCATGGCTTTGTAAGCTTTCTCTATATCAAAGTTACGGATGTCTTTTATACAAGCATCACCAATGGCAGCAATGCAATGGTCACCAATCATGGCTGCAGTATAACTGTTCCAGCAGGGGAAAATGGGAAGCCAGCCTCCCTGCTCGAATTTATGGACAAGTGACTGCATCATGTTTCCTCCAAGAGTAGGATATAGTAAGTTGATTAGCGGGTGTAAGGCACGGTAAGTGTCCCACATGCTGAAATCATCATAATACATTTCATTTTGAGCTAATTGAAGGATAGAATCCTTGCAACTGAAAGCGGGGTACCTGCCATCCACATCATTGAATGTTCGCGGTAGGAAAGAAGCCCGGTAAAAAGCCCCATAAAACTTTTGTTTAGCTTCCTGGTCGGGTGTTTCCACATTGATGGCAGACAAATGCTTTTCCCAAATGGTAGTAAGCTTTTCCTGAGTCTGCTCAAAGTCCCATTGTGGAATTTCTTGTAGTAAGTTTCTCTCAGCTCCTTTCTTGTCGGTAAATGAAGATGCTGCTTTGACTAAAACTTGTTCGTTGCTTTCTACATGAAAGCCTATATAGATACCGATATTTTTTTCGTTTTTAATTTGAATGTGTCCAGGGAACACGCTGTCTTCATGAAAAGTTCCGAATTCACATGGTTCCTTTTGGTAGTCCACGATAAAATGACCGCTGTATCCAGCTGGTTCTCCCCAGCCTTGATAAATGCGGTGTACGGGATTGTATCCGTAGATACGTTTTTGAAGGGTATCAATTTCAATGTACCCTTCTCCTTCATCGCTGTTAGGATTGACGATGAGATAAGCTCTTCCGGCTTTCTGGTAAGTAAAGCGAAAAATTGCAGACCGTGAGCGGCCTGTCATTTCAGCCTGAAGGTGTTCATCAGGCAAAGAAACGGAATAGTAAGAAGGGGTAGCAATTTCCTGTTTGTGTGAGAATCGCGTTCCTCTTTTTTGTGGTGTACAACGTAATGATTCGAATAAAGATGTTAATGTCATAGAACCGTAATCCTGGGTACATCCTCCTACAATCCAATGCGAATTGCGAAAGCCTTGAAACAAGGAGTCACGGTAATAATAAGGGGCGATGCATTTTAATTCAGTATCCTGTGTTTGTGGTGTCCAGAAGTTCATCCCATTAGGCTCCAGTACGGCAGGTAATGTTTGTCCGTATTCTTCGGTGTGTTTGCCAAACATTCCAGCTGTGTGAGTTGTACTGGCAGCAGTGCCTACTCTTGTGTCAATGTATGACAAAAGATTATTATCATTTTGGCCGTTAGTACATGATATAATCACAGGAGTGATTGCTCCATAAATTATAGATTTGAGTAATGTGGTAAAATGTGTTTTCATAAATCTTAAAACGATGTAATTGCGATTTTTTTATTCCTATGAAATAAAATGCAATTATATATGTTTATGGTTTTGAGCAATCTGTTGGTATGCTTCTTAAAGGTAAACTTTGAAAATTTATAGATAATAGAAATTTATAAATATCGGTGAGGAAAGGCCTCACCGATATTTTATTATAGACAGGTTAGTTCTGATATTTAGGATAACCCGGATTCTGTTCCCAGTTCGGGTTCGTATTCAGCATGTCTCTGTGCAACGGGAAGATACGACGTGTCTTGTCAAAGTTTGCTGTTGGGAAATTCTGATAGTGTGGGAAGAACTCATCTTCGAAATGACCGAAGCGAATCATATCATTTCTACGCCAGTTCTCATCAAAGAATTCACGGCCACGTTCATCATACAATTCTTCGAGGTCTACGCTCGTTACTTCATCAGCATGTACATATCTACGAATTTCATTAAATAAGCTTACAGGGGTATCCTGAGGTCTTTCTGTAGATACTCCACCACGTAACAGGGCTTCTGCTTTTGTCAATAGAATATCTGCATAACGGAAAATAGGAAGGTCATTTGACTGGTCTCTTCCATTCTTGTAGTCATCATCTATTACGAAGAATTTTACTGAACGGTAACCCTGATTATATCCCTCCAAATCATCTCCTACACCTAATTGTGGATCATTAGGAGTGTCAAGCGTAATGTTTTTTGTAAGTACAATTTGTTCACCCTTAATATTCAGTGCAGGTTCACTTGTAGGTTCGTATGTTTTCGAATTATACACAAATACAGGGCCTCCCAAAATACTCTTTGCACGGTCGCCTGCTTTCCCTGGGTCATCAAACAATGAGGCAAATTCGGGAGTCATAGTGATATATCCACCGGCTGAACTGCTAAGCTTCATGCCATAGTAACTGATGTCAACGTCTCCAGCTTGTTTCCAAGTACGTGCACGACCATACTGTAGACCTTTTTCTGTATAAGTATCATACGGCATTGCATAAATAAAGTCTTCAACATGTGATCCGTTATCTGGGCCAAACTTCATCTGATAGCTCATGCTGCCAAGATTGAATTTGCCGCTATTGATGATGTCATCACAAAGAGCAATACAATCGTTCAATTTTCCGTTAGAATATGCATTTGCATCATACTGGTCAACTGAAGCTGCTGTGTAGACAGGCCAGTTGATATAAAGTTTTACCAACAGAGCTTCTGCCATCCATTTAGTCGGTTTGCCGTATGTGTTGTCATTTACTTCTTCTGTCAACAAAGGAATGATCTCCTTTAATTCAGATTCAATGAATTTAGCTACATCTGCACGCGGTGAGCGGTCAATCAACTCGCCTTCAGCAGGCAGATGATCCAAAATCGGAGCATCTCCCCAGCAATCCATCATGTAAAAATGGAAAAGTGCACGCATGGCACGGGCAGGAGCAATGTTCACCGGATTAGCCTCATCACCACCCAGGTCACGGATAACAGTATTGGCTTTGGTACAACCTGCAGTTAGATTTCCCATCCAGTCAATGGTCGCATCTTCTGCAGTAAAGTCATGAAGGCTGGGGTGTGCGTAGGCACCACTGTCGTACCAACCACCACCGTATGAAACAGCTGTGTATTCATCACTTGACAATGACATGGCTTCCATGAATCTTCGTCCGTATGTTCCACGCAATTGAAAGTAGACATCGGCAAGCTTACCTTCTACTGCAATTTGATTATCAATCGGATATTCAGTATATTGTGATTCGACTTTTACATCCAAGTCTGTACAGCCAGTAATTAGCCCAGCAGCACAAACTGTTAATAAAGTTTTTATATTTGCTTTCATAATTTTATCTGTATTGATGAATTAGAAATTAATCTTTAAGCCTACCATTGTAGTACGTGTATGCGGGTATGCACTCCAACGATAATCAACACCCGGATCAATCCCACCCATGTTTACTTCAGGGTCAAGTCCCTTATAACCTGTTATGGTGAACAAGTTATTGCAAGTAACATATAATTGGGCGTTCTGCAACCAACCATTGAAGTTCTTGAATGTATAGCCAATAGAAAGAGTACTTAAGCGTAGGTAAGACCCATTTTCAATGAAGCGGTCTGATGGCAAACAACCTGAAGTTGTCGGATTGTCAAAGTATTCTTTCAATACATTTTTTCCACCTGAAAGCATTTCAGGGCTCATGTAGTTGGCACGTGTACCATTGTAGATATCGTTACCGATTACTCCAGTAAAGAATACAGTTGCGTTCCAGTTTTTATAGTTGAACGTATTGTTCCATCCAAAGTTTAGTTTTGGCTGAGCGCATCCTGTAATTGTACGATCCTTATAACCTGGGTTTTCAATTGTGTTACCTGTACGTTCGCCTGTTTCTTCGTCTCTTTCATAGTAAGTAGCGTTGCCTGCGTCGTTAAAGCCAGCGAATTCGTAAGTGAAGAATGTGCCAAGAGGTTGACCTTCGATAATACGCTGTGTATAACCTTCAGCAGAAACACCGGCTACCATTGGATCACCTTGGGTAAATACGCCTACCTTGAACTTGTCATTAGACAATCTGTCTACAGTATTCTTGTTGTGAGAAAGAGTTAAAGTAGTATTCCAAGTGAAGTCCTTGGTCTGAACAGGAATGGCATTGATAGAAATTTCCACACCAGTGTTGGTAATTTCACCTACGTTAGCTGCAATGTCACCGAATGGATAGATGTTAGTAGAAACCGGATAGTTCCAAATCAGGTCTTTTGTCTTCTTGTTATAAAATTCGATGGTACCGCTCAGACGGCCGTTAAGCAATCCGTAGTCCAAACCAACGTTAAACATACCTGTAGTTTCCCATTTCAAATCAGGGTTGGCATTCTTGGTGGCAGCCAGTGTACGCCATTGTTTTCCATTATAGGTAAAGAAACCAGATGCTCCGTAAGTTTCTACAGCAGTGTAGGCACCGAATCCCAAGGCATTACCGCTGACACCATATCCTATACGGAATTTCAAGTTGTCGAACAAATTCTGGTTTTTCATGAATTCTTCTTCAGTGATGTTCCAAGCCAAGCTGACAGAAGGGAAGGTACCCCATTTATTCTTACCGAATACAGAAGAACCATCTCGACGTACAGTAGCCTGCAGCATGTAACGGCTATTGAAAGAGTAGCTGGCACGACCATAGAATGAAATATTACGGACGGTTTCCTTTGTTCCACTTTCTACAGCAGGCATGCCGTCAATTGTACTGGCATAAGTTAACTGATTCCATTTCAGTACATCATCGTAGAAATCATGTACGGTCAAACCGAATCCGTCGTTTGACATTTTTTCTTCCCATGAATAACCAGCCATCAAAGACAGCTTGTGTATGTCGTTAAAGGTGGTATCGTAGTTTCCGTAGGTTTCAAAGATATGTTCATGGCCAAAATAGGTATTACGTTTTGCCTGACCATTATTTGCTGCAAGACCTTCAATCTGTGACTTATGACTGTCGTAAGAGCTATAGGTCTTTTGGCTGTTAGTGAATGAATAGTTTACATTCCATTTTAAACCTTCTAAGATTTCCAGGCTGGCTTTACCTAATAACTGTGTATTCTTATAGATTGTTTCAGATGTATCTTCATAAATCAAAGACATCGGGTTGTAGCTTTTTGAACCGGTGATGGCAGTACTCCAGGAACCGTCTTCGTTTCTAACTGGAAGTCCCGGAGAGAAGTAGTTCATGGCATCTAATACAGAGGCTCCTTCATTTCCCATTGGAACACCGACCCCTTTTCCGTATCTTGCATTTACGCCGGCAGAAATTTCGAGACGGTCTTTCAGTACTTTAGTAGTTACCAAAGAACGAACATTCAAACGGTCCATGCTAGAGCCCATGATAACACCTTCACGTTGTTGGTAGTTTAAGCTGGCCATATAAGTGGTCTTTTCACCACCACCATTGATGGACAAGTTGTGGTTGTGGCTGATAGCTGTACGCAGTACTTCGTCTTGCCAATTAGTATTGTAACCTAAATCATTTTTGGGCTCTTCACCTCTCTGTTCATAATAGTTGCGGAGGTCATCTGCGGTAGCCATATCCAGTGTGTTCAGAATTTTATCGAAAGCTACATAACCGCTGTAAGACACATTGGTACGTTCCATTCCCTTTTTCCCTTTCTTGGTATTGATAATGATAACACCGTTGGCAGCTTTAGAACCATAGATGGCAGTTGCTGTAGCATCACGGAGTACATCAATACTTTCAATATCATCAGGAGCTACCATAGAGATGTCTACGCCCGGAATACCGTCGATTACGTAGTAAGGTTGCATGGCTTCGCCTGTACGTAAAGAAGAAGAACCACGTAAAGTAATGCTCGGAGAACCGTTCGGGTCACCGGAAGTGGTGATGTTCAGACCGGCAACTTTTCCTTGAAGCATACTAGCTGCATCTGAGAATACACCTACATTTAATTGGTCTGCCTTTACAGTAGTGATGGAGCTGGTAACGTCTTTACGTGCCATGCTACCATAACCAATAACAACAACTTCGTCCAATGTTTCTGTATCTTCTTTCAAAGTAACATTGACTTTAGCGTTATTTACCACAACTTCTTGTGATAAAAAGCCGATGTAAGAGAATACAAGGGTCTTCCCTTTTGCCACACGGAGTGTGTAGTTTCCGTCCAGGTCTGTAACAGTTCCATTGGTGGTGCCTTTTTCAATGACGTTTACACCAATCAGTGGTTCACCGGTTGTACTTTGTACATTACCTGTCACTGTGAGCTGCGCAAATGCCCATGAGACATTCATCAGAAAAAGAGCCATAAACAAAGCGAATGGCCTTAGTCTTGCATTTTTCAATTGTACTTTACACATAAACTTAGATTTTTAAAAGGTTAGTTTTTATCAAATCTTGATATAGATTTTTTTACGATGAAGGATGTAGCCGGTTAATCCCATTACTGAGCAGAATAGTAATGAATAGATAAGAGAGGCCAGATATTCATCTGGAACAGCAATGGTGATTGTTTGATAGATAGCGTCTTTTATTTCCCATTGAGAGAATATGATTGCCACAACCTCACTGAGCACGTAAAGGAACAAAGGATTCATTCCGAAAACCAGGAAGAAGGTCCATCCTTTATTGATGTTCTTTACGTCTATTACATACATAAGTAATGCCAATAACAGAGAGCCCCATCCACATGTGACTAAAACGAAGGTGGTAGACCATACTCGTTTGTTAATCGGCATCCAAATGGAAAGTACATAACCGATGACCAGCATAATTACAGCTGCTGTAATGAGCTTGACAATCCGTTTGTTTACAGAAATCTTTTCCAGCAACAATCTGCCACACATAAATCCGATGAGCGTGTGGGCTACGGCAGATAGTGTGCCGGCAAGGCCTTCCGGATCAATCGGACTCTTTTTGTAAAGATGGGCTTCTCCAAATACGCCTCTGTCGATGACCGCAAGCAGATTGGTGTCATCGCAGGCATAGCCATTTCCTGTCAGAAGTAAGATGGAATAAGCAAGTAGTAATCCACCGCAAATCCATGGGAGATACTTATGATTGATATAAATGACCATAAGCGATACGATGCCGTAACATAGGCCAATTCGTTGCAATACACCAGGAATGCGCAGAGTGTCGATGGGGAAGAAGTCTCCATTGCACACATATCCAAACCAGTCAATCGCTAATCCGATTAGAATGATAAGGAACGTACGCCGAACAATCTTTTTGACCACTTCCGAGGTAGGTTCGAAGTTAAATTTCCGAAGAGAAATGTAGGTGGAGATACCGACCATAAACAGAAAGAACGGGAAAACCAGGTCGCACGGAGTGAGTCCGTTCCATACAGAATGACGCAACGGTGCGTACGAAACGGGGCCTCCGGCATTGTTTACCAGAATCATGCCGCATACCGTGATGCCGCGTAAGATGTCTAATGACAGCAATCGTTTCATGGTGCTTTCTGATTAATGGTTATTGCAATTCTTAATTACTTATTCGGAAACACTTCATTAAATACTTCTTTTGCTACGCTGACACAGTCACCTTCCGGTTGCGATGTGTACGGATTATGAGCAAGTGTCCAAGGTTCTTCCATGGCATAGTAGTCCAGTTCTACCATCGGTTTGCCATCAAGCACATCCTGGAGTGTCTGCCAGTAGGCTGCCCAGCGTTTGTAGTAGAAGTCTTTCAGAAGACCGTTCCATTCCTTATGGGCATAGTCACGAAGACCTCCGTCGTTGGCACATACGCGGTTTCCCCATGTGGTAATCTGTACGCGGGCATTCCATTCGTACAAATCTTTTTCCTCTGGAGTAGTTCCGAGGTTGCGGGCCTGTTCAATCCAACGTCCTACGCGGAATTCACTTCTGGTGCCTAACAGACGGTCTTGTGCCAGCAAGATATTCAGAAACTCTTGTGAGTGAGCTGCAAAGTTCTTTTTGTCGAAACTCTTGAAGTCGGCAATGGTCTGGTTGTAGACGATACGTCCTCTGTCGGAGAGTGACTGACGGACGATGTCTACCAGGTCATATTCAAAGTTGTTGTTGCCTTTGTATTTGTCGGCTACTTCCAGCATCAGGCGGGCTGCCGCTTCCGTGCTGGTCGGGTCATAATAGTTCTGCATCTTAGACCAGCTGGATGCCTGGAAGTTGTTCAGTCCGGGACGGCCGCAGAAAATGGATTCGTGAGGGCCTTGCTGGTTATTGCCAAACGGGCAGTTGTAGATGCCGTCGGCAAGAATGCTCCATGCCTGTGTAATTTTTTCATCACGTACACCGTAGCGTGCGAAGAGATAGTCTTTTAACCATTCTTCCTTGGTGAATTTCTCCGGACGCCAGGGAAGTTCGCACATCAGCTCGAACATCACCGGATTGTTTTCGCTGCCTTCCATGGTCAGACCGATACCTTTCAGATGGGCGGCTAATGGATTGTTCTTGGTAAGGTAGAAATTGTTCAGCAACTGGTCCATACGTCCGTGCAAACCCACGTTGCCTCCGAAGTTCTCTATCATACAGAACAGCCAGTCGTGCTGCTCATAACCCTTTTCACGTTTCCAGATAGAAGGAATACCCCACATCGGGCGGCATTCGCTGAACAGGTCCAGAATCAGGATATCCCCATTGTTCAGGTTCTTGATCATCTCCGGGCGCGGGTTTTCCGTCCATCCCTGAATCACCCATGTAGCCTTCGGATTGACATCCTTCATTGCTTTAAGTACGGCTTTTCCGGCTGCATCAAAATCTACACTTCCCGCATCCTCAAGTTCATGGAACGGGTCCATAGAGTAATAGTTGGCTTTGCCGAACAGTTTTTCCAGTTCCTTATAATATAAAGAAGCAATTTCGTTGAAACGTGAGTCGGTAGGAAGCAGGAAAGCCGGACGGGTAAATCCGTTCCACAATGCGGGTTCGGTTACGTTTAGTCCCAGTTTCTTATTGGCATCATGAGGTACCATACCGGAATAGCCCGGAAATACCGGTTCGATGCCGTATTCGCGCATACGCTTCAGAATCTTCTTCTGCAGTGCTTCCTGCTGTGTGTACCAGCTGTCCGGATTGGGACCGCCCCATCCTTCCAGGTTGTTCATGGCCCACCATGCCAAGAAAGCAGGTCCTGCAATGAATTTATTGATTTCTTCTTTTGAGTAACCAAGTTTTTCCAGCATGTTTTTCCATACACACTCCTGACCTACTACTGCCAGTGGCAAGTTGATTCCGTGCAGTGCCATCCAGTCGATTTCCTTTTCCCAGCGTTCCCAGTCCCAGAAAGCCATGGTATAGGAATAAGTGCAATAGTTGAAATCGTAGCGTAAGGAGAGGTTGGTTTCCTTGCGTACCGGAGTAGAAACTTTCGGCAAGCTTTCCGGCAACTTGGCAGTCATGCCGTTCCATGAGAGATGAATGCCTGCGTAATATTTCAGATACCAGTTCAAGCCGGTAGCGATGTTTACGTAGTTGTTACCCCGAATAACTACTTTGTCACCTTTCTGGTCGAGTTCAAAAAAATCGGATTGTCCTTTCTTTACTTGTATGATGAATTTCTTGGAAGCTCCCGGATCAATTCTTTCCAGAAGTCCGTTTACGGGATTACCCCATAACTGAGCAAAAGGGAAGCAAAGACATGCTAATAGGATAAGTAGAAATTGCTTGGTTTTCATAATAATTATTTTTAAGTATCACAAAAATCATGTTTTATCGGGAATTTGAGGGGGAAAATAGTGAAGAAAAGGGGGAAAATAGTGCATTGTAGGATTTACACCTTTAAATTGATATAGGTCAAGACACTCTACGGGCTAAATGTTGTAATTTTGTCACGTTTTTTAGAGAGTTAGTACGTGGAACAGGCAATTCAACAAACAGGTATCCGGAAAGGCTTGACGAAGCTCGTGATTCCTATCTTTATCGAGACCTTATTGATTATGATGTTAGGTGCTGTCGACACCGTTATGCTGAGTCAGTATTCCGATGAAAGTGTGGCGGCAGTAGGGGTGGTGAACCAGATTGTGATGTTTGCTTTCCTTATTTTCGAGGTAATCAATATCGGTACTTCTGTGCTGTGTTCGCAGTACCTGGGAGCAGGGATGAGGAACAAGATGGTGCAGGTGGTTGGTGTGTCTTTATTGCTGAACCTGGTCGTGGGACTTGCGGTCAGTGCCATCCTGCACTATGGAGCAGCTACATTATTGGGATGGATGGGACTTCGTCCGGAACTGCTGAAATATGGTATCGGATACATGGAGATTGTAGGGGCGTTTGCTTTCTTCCAGGCTATCTCGCTGACCATTTCCGCGTCCTTGCGCAGTGCCAACAAAGCCCTTTACCCCATGCTGGTCACGGTGCTGGTCAATGTGATGAACATTATCGGAAACTATTCCCTGATTTTCGGTAAGTTCGGCCTGCCTGCCATGGGAGCAGAAGGAGCGGCCATATCTACCTCCATAGCCCGTGGGGTGAGCATGATTGTCTTGTTTGTCATTCTCTTCAGAAAACACATTCCGTCTTTCCCGATGGCTCTGTTCCGTCCTTTCCCTTGGATAGAACTGAAAAACCTGTTGAAGGTGGGAGTTCCTTCTGCTGGGGAGAATATGTCGTACAGTTTTTCGCAGGTAGTCATCACCTATTTAATCAATATTCTGGGAAATGATTCGCTGGCCACACGAACCTATACGGTGAATACCACCATGTTTGTCTATCTCTTTGCCATCGCCATGGCACAAGGAGGAGCCATCAGCATCGGCCATCTGGTGGGGCAGAAGCGGATACGTGCGGCCTACCTGTTGGGAAAGTACGTCATGCGTTTGTCCATTTTAGTTTCGCTGGGACTTTCGTGCATCTGGGCCATATTCGGTCATACAATCTTCAGTATGCTGACGGACAACGAGAATATTATCCGGTTGGGAGTGACCATTCTCATTGTCGATGTCATCGTAGAGATAGGGCGTGCCGTAAATATCTATGCCACGAATGCCCTCCGCTCGGCAGGTGACGTGAATTTCCCGTTCTATGTCGGCTTGATTGTACAGTGGACGGTCTCTGTCGGACTCAGCTATCTGTTCGGTATTCATCTGGGCTGGGGACTGGTCGGCATGTGGTGTGCCTTCCTGCTCGACGAGAATATCCGTGCCTTTATCTTTGTGAAACGATGGAACAGCCTGAAATGGGCGAAAAAAGGTTTTGTGAAGTAAAAGCTACATGTCCGATTGAATCAGGCAGAAATAGAACAGGATGATGCAGATAATGTCGATGGTAAGTGCGATGACTGACCAGCGCAGAAACTGCTTGTTTTTCTTGACGGCTCCGTAGATGATTCCTAAAATGGCGGACAGGAATACACCGGCTACGATGCCAAACAAACCCTGTACGGCCACTCCCAGCAATACAAGGATTCCCATGGTGATAAGAATGTTGTTTTTCATGTCGGTTCAGGTTTTGTAATGAAAAAGGGAGCACGAAGCTCCCCGTATGATGTTTTTATAAGCTGGCCTTGATGGCGTGGATAACGGCCGAGGTAAATCCGTCGTGCTCCAGCGAGTTGATACCCTTGATGGTAATTCCTCCCGGAGTAGTCACTTTCTCGATTTCTGTGGCCGGATGCGCATTTTCGTTGTTCAGCAAAAGCTTGGCTGCCCCTTCCAGTGTTTGTGCCAGCATGGTCTGTGCATCGTGTGGCTTGATACCCAGTTCTACTCCTGCCTGCATGGCAGCTTGTACGTATTTCAGTACGTAGGCAATGCCGCAGGAAGTCAGCGAGGTGGCAGCTGCAAATTGTTTTTCCTCAATCAGCATGGAACGTCCCATCTCGTTAAAGAGCGCAGTCAGGGAAGTGATCTGTTCTTCCGAAGCGTTGCGTGCGGCAATCAGTGTCATACTGGCTCCTTCTGAAATGGCCGTGTTAGGAATGACGCGGAACATTGGCATTTCCGGGTCTACAAAATGTGCCAGGTCTTCAAAAGTCAGTCCTGCCGCTACCGATACCAGAATCTGCGGTCCTCTTAATCTCAGCGGCTTCAACACTTCTTCCACTTTCCACGGCTTGACGGCAATAATGATAATGTCCGCATCTTCTGCCGCTTCTTTATTGGAATGTGTTACGTGAATAGCAGGAAATTCCGCTTTCAGTGCGTCCAGTTTGCCGGCACTGGGGTTGGATACCGAAATTTCTTGTGCCTGAATATAATGTCCGTTGGCCAGTCCACGGGCAATGGCACCTCCCATGTTTCCGGCTCCGATGATTGCTACTTTCATATTTTTCAAGTTTGAGTTCTTTATTCGCAAAGTTATAATTAAAAATGAGAGTTGGGCTATATAATGGAATTTATTTTGGTATTCAATTTACAGAAATTGATAAGTTTTGTTGCTATAAAAAGAATGTGCTGATTTACAGTCCCTTTATCGTTGCCAGTACTTCCTTGCCAGTACTCCAGTACTGACGGGGAAGTACTGAAGTACTACTATGGAAGTACTGGAGTACTTTCTTGAAAGTACTGAGGTTTGGAGGATGATTTGGAAAAACTTGGATAAAAAAGTATTAATTGTAATGAAGATAGATGTACTATCTTTGTGAAAAAGAATATGATATTATGAGAAACGTGCAATTTTAACTTTCTGTTTTGAGAACACTCTTCCTCATATCATTTTTGTAGAAATGGCGACTTTAAAAATAGAGTAAGATGAAAAAATGGATTGTGAGTGCCTGTCTGCTGATGGTGCAGGCTGGAGCATGGGGCAAGATTACATTGCCCGACATTGTGAGTGACAATATGGTATTGCAACAGCAGGCTGAAGCTTGTCTGTGGGGAAAGGCAAATGCGAATGCCGAAGTGATTATCCGTCCGTCGTGGAACCGGGAAGTGTATAAAGTAACCGCCGATGCGGAAGGAAAGTGGGTGGCTAAAATTCAGACTCCCACAGCCAGTTATCAGGCTTATACGATTTCCATTTCCGACGGAGAGGAAGTGAAACTGAACAATGTCCTGGTAGGCGAAGTCTGGTTCTGCTCAGGGCAGTCGAATATGGAGATGCCTCTCCGAGGATTCGTAAACTGTCCGATAGCAGGGGCTAATGAAGCCATTGCTACTTCATCGAAATGGAAAGGTATTCGTGTGGCTACCGTGGAGAAAAACGGTCAGGTAAAACCGGTGGATTCGTGTAAAGGGAGCTGGAAGGTAAGCAATCCGGAAAATGCACCGGCTTTTAGTGCGACGGCTTTTCATTTTGCCATGATGATGAATCAGGTACTGGATATTCCAATAGGAATCATCAACTGTAGTTGGGGTGGTTCTATGGTGGAAGGATGGCTGCCTCGTGAAATCGTGTCCCAGTATCCAGATATTGACTTGAAGAAAGACATTCGCAAGGAGGACGGACACGACTGGTGGCATTACCTGAGTCCGACATTGATGTATAACGGCATGTTGAAGCCACTACAGAATTATACCATCAAAGGTTTTCTGTGGTATCAGGGAGAATCCAATGTGGGGAAACACAAAACGTATGCTGAACGCCTGAAGACAATGGTGGAACTTTGGCGTAAGGAATGGGGGCTGGGTGAATTGCCTTTTTATTATGTGGAGATTGCGCCGTTTAACTCTACGGAAACTACCGGGTGTGCATACCTTCGTGAAGCACAGTTCAAGGCGCAGTCTATCATTTCGAACAGTGGTATGATTTCGACCAATGACCTGGTAGAACCTTATGAAATTAAGAATGTGCATCCCAAGAATAAAACAGACGTAGGAAAGCGTCTTGCTTATATGGCTTTGAGTAAGACTTACCATGTGCCTGGCATAGAGGCATGCGGACCTGTTTATAAGTCGATGGAAGTGAAAGGTGGTGTGGCTATTTTATCCTTTGACCATGCAGAAGAAGGATTTAACCGTTTGTCGGGTATGGAAGGTTTTGAAGTAGCTGGAAACGACAAGGTATTCTATCCGGCAAAGGCAGAAGTTTTCAATAATTCGCAGATAAAGGTGACTTGCGACAAGGTAGCACAGCCTGTTGCCGTACGCTATTGTTTCCGTGACTTTCAGCCGGGTAATGTGGCCAACTTGCGTGAATTGCCCTTGTATCCGTTCCGTACGGATAATTGGGAATAAGTGGATTCTTCTCATATAATAAAGCCGGGCTTGCCATGTGGGTGGCAAGTCCGGCTATTATTTTGTGTATGTATGGTGCGGTTTATTTTACTTCTTCCAGATACAATACCCGGCTGGCATAATCATTCAATTTATGATAGTCTACCTGATGAGTATAAGGAATTTCCAATCCGTTTTCCATCAGGAATGCTCCACTGTAGACTTTCCCTTCAAAGGGCAACGGCTTATTGTCAATCCGGTTCAACTCTGTGATACGGTAAGTCTTGTCGGGATGAAGACCGGCCATTGTTACACGCGGTAAGTGTTGATTGACAAAATGTTCTGTCTTCCACCAGTAGAATACAGCCTTGTCTTTTTCCGGACTGGTATACATTAAGGAGGCTACTCCCAGATGGTCGTATGGAGAAACAAGGCGATAAATATCTCCTAACTGAACTACCGGACGGATTTTCTTGTAATCGGCTATTGCTTTGCGGCACAGTTCTTTTTCTTCATCGGTCATGTTTTTAGGCTGGATTTCCATTCCTAATCGTCCGCTCATAGCCACATCGATGCGGTATTTAAGTGGAACGGTGCGGAAGGTCTGGTGGTTGGGAGCCGCACTGATGTGCGAAGCCATGGCAATGGCAGGGAAGAAGTAAGATGTTCCCCATTGCATGTAGATGCGTTGCAGTGCATCCGTGTTGTCGCTCACCCAAAACTCATCAAAGTAAGGAAGATAGCCATAGTTGGCACGACCGCCTCCACTGGCACAAGCCTGAATCACTAAGTCCGGATATTTGGCACGGATACGCTGACATACACTCTCAAAGCCTTTGTGATATTCTATGTACATGTGGCTTTGTTTATCAGCTGTCAGGTAGTTGGAGCCGTGATTCATAATAGCCATGTTGGCATCCCATTTAATGTAAGCGATGTCGGGGTACTGTGTCATCAAGTCGTCAACAACCTTGAAAACGAAATCCTGTACCTCCGGATTTGCCAAGTCGAGTACGACCTGAGTACCTCCACGTCCAAGCACCGGATCACGCTGAGGAGCTTTCAGTATCCATTCAGGATGTTTTTCATATAATTCGCTGATTGTGTTTGCCATTTCCGGTTCTATCCAGATGCCAAACTTGATGCCATGTTTCTTTGCATCCCTTATCAATCCTTCAATACCTTCCGGAAGCTTGTTTTTGTCTGTTACCCAATCACCCAGCGAAGAGCTGTCGTTCTTACGTGGATATTTGTCGCCAAACCATCCGTCGTCCATCACGAAAAGCTCGCCTCCCATTGAGGCAATGTCGCTCATCATCTGGTCCATTCCTTTCTGGTTGATGTCGAAATACACACCTTCCCAGCTGTTCAATAAAATATCACGGACCACATTGCCATGAGCCAGTTTGTAAGTACGTCCCCATTTGTGGAAATTACGGCTTGCGCCGCTCAGCCCTTTGTCGCTGTAAGTCAGGGCTACGGCAGGCGTGCGGAATACTTCTTTTTTAGAAAGCATGTATGAAGAGTTTTCTTCGTTGATTCCGGCATAGAACTGATGATAATCGCTGTCGTCTGTATCAATTTTCAGTTTGTAGTTGCCTGTGTAGCAAAGGGCGGCTCCAATGACTCTTCCTGTATTTTCCTGTGGTTTTCCATCGAGTGAGAACATCACTTCTGCATGTGAGGTATGTGAATTACGTACCCCATCCTTGTTTTTAATCACGGTCATTCCCGGCTGTAGCGGTTCTTGTGTCAGTTGTCCTTCGTTTGCCCATGAACCAGAGAGGTGTGAAAGCCATACATTTCCTCTGCGAATGGGTAAGTAGGCAGAAGAGAACTGGCTCAGATATACCGGTTTCTTTTCTGTGTGGCTTATCTCGGTCCAAGTTTCTATCATGTCTACATCCTGATATGCTTTGTAGTGCACGTCGACATAGAACGGATATACTTTGTCTTTCAGGTGGACAGTCGTTAATGTAGACTGCTTCTCCTGATTAGTGCTGACACTTACCACCTCCATTTGTGTAGACATGTTACCGTCGGCGTGTTTTATAGAAAGAGCAGCTTCTCCCGGACAATTCATTCCATATACGGGGTAAGCCGTATGGTTACAATTAGATGCTTCATTGATGTGTTGCAAGTCTGTTTCACTCAGTTTGCTTCCATAGTAAAGATACTTTAGCTCACCTCCATTGGGAGCATTCAGTACGAGCGATGTGTTAGGGGTAGAAATACAGATGTGCTGTGCCATTGCATTTCCGGCCAAGAAAGAAAGGCCTGCTAAAAGATAAAGTTTGCTTTTTGCACTCATGCTTTTCAGTTTTGATAATAGATTTTGTTTAATTATTTATTTGTCTGCAAAAATAGGTGTTGTTTTGTGATAAAACTGATATGTTTTTATCTTATTTTTGTGGGAAACAGAAAAATAGAGAATGAGACGCTTTTTCTGAGAATAATAACTTTTAATTATGGCCTTATTTTGTTCCTTTTTAAACGTACTGCTATGGAAAAGTTGTTGAATGAGAATTTTATACGAGAAATAACTCCTCTTTCAGATAAAGATTGCTTTTACATTGCCGATCGGCATAAGAAAGAGTTTACATATCCCATGCATTGCCACCGTGAGTTTGAACTGAATTTTGTGGAGCATGCACCTGGAGTGCGTCGTGTAGTCGGGGATTCGGCTGAAGTGATAGGTGATTATGATCTGGTATTAATTACGAGTCCTGATTTGGAACATGTGTGGGAACAAAATACGTGTACCTCAGAAAATATCCGGGAAATAACTATTCAGTTTGTTCCTTCTTTTATGAACGGGCTGGTGGAAACGAATCAGTTTGATATGATTCGTAAAATGCTGGATAAAGCACAGTATGGGCTTTGCTTTCCCATGGATGCCATGATGAAAGTATACTCATTGATTGACAAGCTTCCTGAGATGAAAGGGTTTTATGCCGTGGTACATTTCCTGACCTTGCTTTATGAACTTTCTTTGTTTACTGACCAGGCGCGTACTCTTTCAAGTTCTTCGTTTGCCAAAATAGAGGTACATTCAGACAGTAGGCGTGTACAAAGAGTACAAGATTATATAGGAAAACATTATCAAGAGGAAATAAAGCTGAAGCAGCTAGCTGATATGGTAGGTATGACCGAAGTATCTTTCAGCCGTTTCTTTAAGTTGCGTACAGGTAAGAATTTGTCAGATTACATTATTGATTTGCGGTTGGGGTATGCGACGCGTCTGCTTGTTGATTCAACGATGGCGGTCGCTGAAATCTGTTATGAGTGTGGCTTCAATAATTTATCTAATTTCAATCGCATATTTAAAAAGAAGAAAGGATGTTCCCCCAAAGAGTTCAGAGATAATTACAGAAAGAAACGTACCATTATTTAATAGTATAATATATAATTAAGGAAGGCCCTCTTTTTATCTGGTATTGAGAAAAGAGGGCCATTTTTCTGTTTAGGTGGGGAATAAATAAACTTCGATCAGTATATGATAAAATTATATCATTTTTATCAGTGGTTATCGGCTAATTTTGCAGCGTTGAAATAAATCTAATAGGTATGCAGAAACGAATTTCTTTTCTATTACCTCGGAGTTGTGTGAATATTTTGTTTGCAATAAGCGAATGAAGAATGATATAATAGGAACTGAATATAAACATTTCATGAAGGGACAGAATCCGGTTGATGATTGTGCAGGGTAGAAGGAAGAGAAGGAACAGTCGGTGATTTGTTTTATACTAGTGATAGATAAAATTGTATCATTATTACAATACGATTGTTTCTACCTTTGTGGTTGTAAGAAATTTGTAATATAAAGCGACTTTTAATCTGATATTATGTAGAGAGGATTCCGTTTGTTGGCTTTTCGCATATATCTATTGATGAAGAATTATTAATCATACAAGTGATACACTATGAATAAAAATGTAAAAAGATGTGCGCTGGTTGCTGGTGCATTTGCCATGGCTTCTATGGGAAATGTGTATCAGGTGCAGGCTTCTGAACTTCACGCATCGGAAGTGTTGCAGCAAGCGAAAAGGCAGATCAAAGGAAAAGTAGTTGATGCTGCCGGTGAAACTGTGATTGGAGCGAATGTTCTGGAAAAAGGAACAACTAATGGGGTAATTACGGATATTGATGGTAATTTTGTGCTAAGCGTTTCATCTGGGGCTACACTGGAGATTTCTTATATAGGTTATGTAACACAAACCATAAAGGTCACAAACCAGACATCTTTACATATTGTATTGAAAGAAGATTCCGAGACCTTGGATGAAGTTGTGGTAGTGGGTTATGGAACCATGAAGAAAAGTGATTTGTCTGGTGCTTCTGTATCAGTGGGCGAAGATGCGATAAAAGGTTCTGTAATTACCAATCTGGACCAGTCTTTACAGGGACGTGCAGCAGGTGTTTCTGCCGTAAGTACTTCTGGAGCTCCGGGTTCTTCGTCTTCTATCCGTGTGCGTGGACAAGCTACCATTAATTCCAATGCGGAACCTCTATATGTGATTGACGGAGTAATTGTACAGGGAGGAGGTGCTTCGGGTGCAGATTTCGGTCTGGGAGATGCGTTGGGTAATGGTTCCGTATCTACCATTTCTCCGCTTTCTACCATTAACCCTGCCGATATTGTCTCAATGGAAATTTTGAAGGATGCTTCGGCAACCGCGATTTATGGAGCGCAAGGAGCAAATGGAGTGATATTGATTACGACTAAACGAGGTAAGGCTGGTGAAGCCAAATTTACGTATGATGGCATGCTGGCTGTACAGAGACAGACCAAACGGCTGGATATGATGAACTTGCGTGAATTTGCTAATTATTACAATGAATTTGTGCAAGTGGGTGAATTGGATGTGAACGGATATTATGCTGATCCTTCCATCTTGGGTAAAGGAACGAACTGGCAGGATGCGGTTTTCCAGACTGCATTGCAACACCAGCATCAGGTTTCTGCTGAAGGAGGTACGGAAAAGATTAAATATTATGTTTCTGCTTCTTATATGGACCAGGATGGTACGTTGATAGGGTCAAACTTTAACCGTTATTCTTTTCGTGTCAATCTGGACTCTCAGTTGAAAAGCTGGTTGAAGCTGGGATTGAGCGCTACCTATTCATCTACGGACGAAGATTTGAAACTGGCAGATGGTGAACAGGGTATTATTAATTATTCATTGAAAACTGTCCCTGATATTCCTATTTATGATATTGACGGAAATTATG
This sequence comes from uncultured Bacteroides sp., assembly GCA_945965395.1. Lineage (GTDB taxonomy): Bacteria > Bacteroidota > Bacteroidia > Bacteroidales > Bacteroidaceae > Phocaeicola. The sequence goes on along the minus strand of CAMFND010000156.1, from coordinate 45,403 downwards.
CGACCATTGTACGTGAAGGTTATACGAATCCGAACCCGATTGCAATGGCTATGATGGACCAGGTACTGCTGAACCGCCAGAAGTTGACAGGTAACATCTTCTTTGAGGTTACCCCAATAAAGAATCTGGTGTGGCATGCGGAACTGGGCTATGATATTAGCGCTTCCAGAGGTGAACGTTATAAACCTATGGTGGACTTTGGTAGTTGGACGCGTGACAGTAACTATAGTAGTATTCAGAAGAACAGCAGTACATTCTGGCAGCTCAAGAACTATGTTACGTATAGTGGCATGATAGACAAGCATAATTTTACGGCCATGCTGGGACAGGAATGTTGGGCGTCTAATTATGATAATATCAGCGTGACCAATACCAGTTTGCCTTCTGATGCGGTGCATAATCCTGCTCTAGGTACTGCTACTCCGGTAATTGGTTCAGGATTTGGCAGTTCGGCTATGGCATCGTTCTTCACTCGTCTGACTTATAATTACGATAACCGTTATTACGGGACTTACACTTACCGTTATGATGGCTCTTCAAACTTTGGCCCGGATAACCGTTGGGCAGGTTTCCATGCACTTGCTGGTTCGTGGCGTTTTTCAAATGAAGAATTCTTTAAACCTTTGTCTGGTGTAATTAGTAATGGTAAATTGCGTTTAGGCTGGGGACAGACCGGTAATGCAAATATTGGAGGATATTTGTGGGGAACTTCTATCGTGAAAATGAGTTCAAGTCTCGGAACGGGATATCGTCCGAAAAATATTCCGAATACCAGCATCAAGTGGGAATCTCAGGAACAGTGGAATGTAGGATTGGATTTGGGATTCATTCAGGACCGTATTAATTTGGTTGTAGACTGGTATAAAAAGGTTTCAAATGACATGCTGATGGCTTTGCAGTTACCTTCTTATATGGGAACTCAGGGGAATACCAGCAGCCGTTTGGATCCTCCTTATGGTAACTATGGTAGTATTGAGAATGCCGGTGTGGAAATTTCACTCAACACGCATCCGTTAATTGGAAAGTTCCAGTGGGATTCTGATTTCCAGATTTCATTCAATAAGAATAAATTAAAGGCATTGAGTGGAACGGCCAATGCACAAATTGTTGGCTATGGACAATGGAATGATGTAGTTAGTGTGTCCAATGTAGGTGAGTCATTGTATAATTTCTATGGTTATGTATGTGATGGAGTTTATCAGGATTATGAAGACCTGCAGAAATCTCCGAAACCGGAGCAGTATCCGTCAAACGGAGTGTTCAACCGAAAGAATACAGTTTGGGTAGGTGACATCAAATATAAGGATATTAGTGGTCCGGATGGAAAACCTGATGGAGTCATTAATGAATATGATAAGACGAATTTGGGCTCTCCGATGCCGAAATTTACTTTTGGATGGACCAATACATTCCGTTACAAGGATTTTGACTTGTCGATTTTTATTAATGGTTCTTATGGAAATAAGGTAATGAATTATTTGGGTATGCAGCTTACTCACATGAATTCTGCATGGGAAAATCAGTTGAACTCGGTAACGGGTCGTGCCCGGCTGGAGCCGATTGATCCGGACAAAGTTTATCCTTCCGGCCAGTATTGGTATGACGATGTGACTAATGTGCGTGTCTCTAATCCGGAAGCTGTTATTCCTCGTGCTTCTATTCAGGACCCGAACGACAATGACCGTATCAGCGACCGTTATGTGGAAGATGGTTCTTACATCCGTTTGAAGAATATTACACTGGGTTATACTTTCCCGAGTAAATTAATCAAGAAGTTCGGCATTAATAACTTGCGGCTTTATGCGAATATTCAGAACTTATTGACAATTACAGGATATGATGGTTACGATCCTGAAATCGGAGCCAGTACGCAAAGTACTAATGTGTACGGATTGGATTACGGACGTTATCCGTCGCCTACTGTCTATTCATTCGGACTGAATGTTTCTTTCTAACCTGTTAAATTTGACTGTATATGAAAATCAAGAATATTAAATATGTGGCTTTGGCTGCGGTCTTTGGTATGGGAGCAACTTCTTGTGATGATTTTCTGGATCGACCGACTGAAGACAATTATAATCAATCTAATTTCTACCAGAATGATACCCAGTGTGTGCAGGGAGTAAATTTCTTGTATAACTCTCCATGGTATGATTTCCAGCGTGGTTTCTTTAAAGTGGGTGAAGTGATGTCTGGTAATTATTATTGGGGGAAAAGTCCTTATCTGGATTTTACAGTGAATGGAACGGACCAGGATTTGGTCAATATGTCTTATTCTTTGTGGTCTGTCATTGCTTATTGTAATACGGTATACAAAACTCTGCAAACAGCTAACTGTTCTGAGAATGTCAGAAGACAGTGTATGGCTGAATGTTTGTCTTGGAAGGCTATGGCTTACTTCTATCTGGCACGTACTTTCGGGGCTGTACCTATCGTACACGATAATTCCAAAGAACTGGCAGATGGAACTTACAATGACAAGAAGAAGGTCATGCTGGCTGATGTCTATGAATATATTGTCATGACATTGGAGAAAGCAATGGAGTTGTTTAAAGATGAGGATGGAAATATCATGGAAGGTGAGGCCGGACGCATCGATTATTATGGAGCTGAAGGATTGCTGGCAAAGGTTTATTTGACAAAGTCGGGCGTAGGACAAAACGGTATGCGTGATGAGGCTGCCTTGAATAAAGCCAAAGAACTGGCAGAAGATGTGATTGATAACTCTGGCCGCAAACTGATGGAAAACTATGCAGATATATTCCGTTTGCAGAATAATAACTGTGAAGAAAGTCTGATTGGATGGCGTTGGGATGCGGCAAGCGGTCAGTACACGGCGCAGAATACGTTACAGTCAGACTTGGCTATGGTGGGATTTGATGAATTTGGAGATAACTGGGGTGGTTATAATGGCCCTTCCATTGATTTGCAGCTGGCCTTTGGAGTTACTCCGGACCAGAATCCGAAAGACCGCGACAAATCGGTTATTGATACTCGTCGTAAAGCAACCATGATGATGGCGGGCGATAAATATGAATATTTCTGGCAGGATAAGGGAGGCTTCGATTATATCAACTTCATCTATGATAAGGATGGTTATGGTAAAGGTGGTCCCGGAGAATTGCAGAGTCCGACAGGAGCCAATGAGGTGAAGCATTTGTATGGCAATGCAAATGACCACATGAAAGGTTTGGGTGTGTCGGCTGCAAGTATGTCCAGTAGCTTGAGTACTCATTTATTGCGTTTGGCTGATGTATATCTGATTTATGTAGAAGCTGTAATTGGAAATCAGGGTTCAACCACGGATGAAAAGGCAAGAGATGTATTCTGGCAAGTACGTCATCGTGCGGTAAGTGAATACAAATTGCCTGCTTCTGTTTCTTGGGAAGATGTATGGAAGGAACGTCGTCTGGAACTGGCTTGTGAAGGAGACCGTTGGTATGACTTTGTACGTTTGTCTTATTATGATTCATCAAGAGCGATTAATGAACTTGTAAACCAGAAGCGTGATGTGTACGACAACTTGAATACGTTGTATAAATCCTATTATGAATCCGGACAGACGACTTGGAATGCTACTTCAGACCAGCATTATACCAATAATCCAAAGGTACCTAATGTGACAAAGGAAAGTTTTACATTGCCGTTTCCTTCTGAAGATGTGGTATTTAATCCTAATTTGATGGAAGACCCCGTACATGTGGATGTGCGTACGGAGTATAGTTATTAATCTTTTAAATGATGCATAATATGAAAACAAGATATATCAATTGGTTCTTTGTGGCAGCATTGGCTGTGATGGGTTGTCTTATGACTGCCTGTGAGGATCAGCCGGATAAATATGAAATTGCAGATGGGGTTCCTACTTTGAAATATGTGCGCTCTCCATTGCCGGAAGAAGCAGACTCATTGCTTGTAGGAGCCTATCTGGGAAATACGGTTTGTCTGGTAGGTGATAACTTGCGCAGTATCTATGAACTTTATTTTAATGATCAGAAAGCTACCTTGAATACAAGTTATATGACCGACCATACCATTTTGGTGGACATTCCTAAGAACATACCGGAAGAAGTGACCAATAAAATCTATATGGTTACTAAGTCTGGAGCAAAAGTGGATTTTGATTTTAGTGTGATGGTTCCTGCACCGGTGGTTAGTTCTATGAGTTGTGAATATGCTCCGGCCGGAAGTGAAGCCGTATTGTATGGTGATTATTTTGTAGACGATCCCAATGTGCCTTTGACAATTTCCATGCCTGGAGATATTACTGTGGAAGGGGAGCAGATTACAAGTATCACGAAAACGGCTATCAAATTTATAGTACCCGAGGGAGCGGTGCAAGGAAATATTCGTGTGAAGTCAATTTACGGAACCGGACAATCTGTTTTCCAGTATAAAGACACACGCAATATTTTGTTTGACTGGGATGGCAAATATGAAGGTGCCCTGGTCGCAGGAAATTCTTGGAATGGTGACAATGAAAAGAAAGGGCAGATTCTTACTTCTGTTCCTCCTGTGGATGGAAAGTATATGGTGATGGGACCTGCCACCCTTTCTGGTGGACAATGGCAAACTCCAGGAGAGTATCTGATGATGTATTGGCCTGATCCGAATGCAACAGAAGGTTGTGTACCTCTTTATAATTTACCCCAGTTTAAGAAAATGCTGGAAGATTATAAGATTGAGGAATTGGCATTGAAATTTGAAGTATATGTTCCGACTTCTAATCCATGGATGGCTGAAGGCATGCAAATTCGATTTACCTCATTGGATGAAGTTTCTATGAGTAACCAGACACAGGATTACATCTGGAATGATGATGAAAGTCATGAAGAAGGAAAGGCTCCTCGTGGCGTTTGGGTTCCTTGGGAAGAAACTGGCTCATACGATACAAACAATCAGTGGGTTACAGTTACACTTAAAATGTCAGAATTTAATAAGTTAGTTTCTGGACTAGCCAGTGATACCGAGTTTACTCAGGATAGATTTGCTGGTTTAAGCATCTTCCTGCGTGGAGGTGGAGTTGACGGTAAAGAATGTGAACCGATTATTTGCATGGACAATATTCGGGTGGTTCCAGTTGAATAACATTTAAAGACTTAGACGTATGAATAAAATATATAAGTTTTCAGCATGGTGTATGGCTTGTCTCGTCCTGTTGAGCTCTTTGACATTCACCGCTTGTGATACAAATGATTTGGATACTAATCAGTATAAAGGAGGTATCAGTCTGAACGTATTTGGACCGAGCCCTGTGTTACGTGGTGGTGAGTTGCGGTTCCTTGGTTGCGGACTGGATCAGGTTGCATCAGTATTGATTCCCGGTTGCGATGCCATTACGGATATACAGCTTATCAGTGCGGAAGAAATCCGGGTGATTGTGCCTCAAACGGCTTTGCCCGGGTATGTGACTTTGATGCTCCGTAATGGAGAAAGTATTGTTACCAAGACTCAGTTGACTTATTCCGAGCCTGTTTCGATAGAAAGTTTCTCTCCGGAAAGTGTAAGGCCTGGTGATGTGTTGACTATCAAAGGAGACTATCTTAATTTGATGAGTCAGGTTATTTTTGCAGAGGATGTGATTGTGTCTGATGAAATGGTTGTGGAAGGAGAAGAAGGAACAACTGAGAGTGTGAACAGATTCTTAAAACATACACGAAATGAGATTCAAGTGCGTGTACCTGAAGAAGCCCAAAGTGGGAAAATTATTCTTTCTGACGGGGCAGAAATACCTAACAGACTTTATTCGGAAGTAGAACTGCAGGTGGTGTTGCCTTCTGTTGCGGAAGTGGCAGACCATAACAATATTAAGCCAGGAGCAACACTGACCGTGACAGGTGAAAACTTTGATTTGGTAAAAGAAGTCAGGATGGAGAACGGAGAAAAGGTGGAATTTGAATTTTCTGCTGAGAATAAAACCTTGCGATTTACTCTTCCTGCTAATGCAGTAAGTGGTTTTATCTATGCGGTTCCAGCTTCTGGTGTACAAGTACCTGTAGCAAATATAGAAATGGCCAAGCCGGGTAATTTCTCGTGTGCAGTCACTGAAATTAATGCGGGAGAGCAGATTACGATTCTAGGTGAGAATCTGGATTTGGTATCGGCAGTCATATTTACCGGTGGGGGGGAAGGTGAAATCATTTCACAGTCACCTGAACAATTGGTTGTGTCTGTTCCTGCATCGGCCCAAAGTGGCAGCGTTACTTTTAAGATGGCAAATGGCGAGCAGATATCAGGTTTGAATCTTACAATTAATCAACCGTGTCATATTGTAAGTTCTTTAGAGGAAGATTTTGAAGCAGGGAAAGAGATGATTGTAGAGGTAGCGAATGGTGAACTTTTGACAGGGGTTAAAATTAATGGAGTGGAAGTAACACATACTCTTGATGGTATTCAGTTGAAGATTCAAGTGCCGGAAACGGCCGGGGCAAACTCTATCTTGGAGTTGGTATCTTCGGATGTGAGTGCAAAGTATACCGTCTCATTCGCTAAAGTTATTTGGACAGGTTCTTTTGTAACTACTTCAGCTTGGGAAGGTAATCAGGATCTTGGTTGGGGAAATTATGATTGGAGTTCTGTACAGCCTGGAACTATAATTACTATCTACTATACACTGAATCAGGCGGTAACCGATTGGCAACTTAAATTGGGATGTGCTAACGGTTGGGCTGAATTACCCACAATTCCTATAAAAGGACTTGAAGCAGGTTCAACACGTTTTTCTGCTACATTGACGGCTGATGATCTTCGTGTTCTTTCTCAAAATAATGATGGCTTGTTAGTGTCCGGTTGTAACTTTACAATGACCAAAGTAACTTTAAAATAAAAATTTCTAAATGAATATACGTATGAAAACAAATATAATGAAATGGATGTGGGCATTGGCAGCTCCTGTGGCTTTGATTGCCTGCAATACCGATGTGGAGCACGATGTGCCTGCTGTAGATGCTCCGGTACTGGTTTATGCCTCCTTGGCAGAAGGAGCCTCCGTGAAAGCCGGTGATTTTACATTGAAAATAGCTTATGATAAGAATGTATTCTTTTCTACAGCGGATACGACTCAAATCACAGTGAGTAACGACGGGCATATCCGTAATGGAATAGTGTATGGTAAAAATGATACATTAACGTTGACCGTGAGTGCGCCTTCAAGAGCTACGGACTATACGATAACTATTCCGGAAGGATTGGTGACGGGCCCTAACCAAATGCCTGCTCCTGCATTTTCCTTGAATTTCAGTACGCTGGATTTACATTCTAATTTAGTCATGGCCACATCACCGGAAGCAGAAAAATTGTATAAGTTCCTGATAGAAAACTATGGGAAGAAAACCATTTCCGGTATGATGGCAGATGTAGCATGGAATACGGATGAGGCTGAGCAGGTAAATGCATGGACGGGACATTACCCGGCTTTGAATACGTTTGATTATATGCATATCCGGTATTCAGGAGAAAACTGGATTGATTATTCTGATATTTCTCCGGTAACAAATTGGGCAAACGCGGGAGGTATCGTTTCTTGCATGTGGCATTGGAATGTTCCTAAAAATACAGATAGTAACATTAATGATTATACGGCTACGTTGTCGGAAACTGTGTTTAATGCTCAAAAAGCTACAGAAGAAGGGACATGGGAGAATAGTATTGTAAAAGCGGATTTGGAGAAAGTTGCCAACATGTTGAAAAAACTGAAGGAGGCGAAGGTTCCTGTGCTGTGGCGTCCGTTACACGAAGCGGCCGGTCAGTTCTTCTGGTGGGGAAAAGATGCGGAGAGTTTTAAAGCACTTTGGAAAATGATGTTCACCTATTTTAAAGAACAAGGTTTGGACAATTTGATTTGGGTGTGGACTTCTGAAAATAAGGATGATGCAAACTGGTATCCGGGTGACGAATATGTGGATATTATCGGTCGCGACTTGTATGGAAAGACTGCGGAAGAATGTGCGGAAGAATTTAAGGCATTGTCCGCATTGTATGGTGACCGGATGATTGCCTTGACGGAGTGTGGATATTATGCAGATTCTAATGATGCAAGTAAAAATTCGCCCATTGGGAATATAGAAGCACAGTGGAACAATGGAGCTGCATGGTCGTGGTTTATGCCATGGTATGGCAATGCGGGTGAAGGAACTGAAGCAAGACCTCATGCCGACAAAGCTTGGTGGGAAGCTGCATTCCAGTCAGAGAATGTATTGGATCGTGAGGCTGTGAAGGAAGCGATGAGTAAATTATGAGGTAATGAAGGGTAAAACTCTGTATGAGAAAGGTTTTACTTTTCACATACAGAGTTTTCTAATTTTTGGGAATAAGTAATTTTACTATCTGCTTTTGCTAAAATTGTATCAGAAAGGATGGAACGGAAAACCTACCTTTGTGCTATGTAATTTTAAAGCTGATTCTTATGAAAAATTCTTTGAAACTTATTTTAGGAATAACGATGTGTTTGTCTGTTGCTTGTGCGAACGGTAATAAAACGGTTGTTGAAACTGATAGCCCGGAAGCTCAGGCGATGTTAGATAAATTGAAAGCTATACCGCAGCAAAAACAATTCATGTTCGGGCATCACGATGATCCGGTGTACGGTATTGGTTGGGATGGTGACTCTGCGCGAAGCGATGTGAAAAGTGTGTGTGGTGATTATCCAGCCATGATGTCTTTTGATTTGGGACGTATTGAAATTTATGGGGATAAGAACTTGGATAATGTGTTGCTGGACCGTATCCGACAAGAAGTTGTGGCGCAATATGAACGCGGAGGAATGTCGTCTTTCAGCTGGCACGTGGATAATCCGGTAACGGGAAAAGATTCATGGGATGTGAGTGATTCAACAGTTGTGAAATCTGTACTGCCTGGAGGAGTAAATCATGACAAGTTTATGGGTTGGCTGGATAAAGTGGCCGACTATCTGAACTCAATACAAACGCCGGAAGGAGTAAAGGTACCAGTCCTTTTCCGCCCGTGGCATGAGCATACGGGAAGCTGGTTCTGGTGGGGACAAAATCTTTGCTCTACGGAAGATTATAAAGCTCTTTGGCGGATGACGTATGAACGCATGCAGGAAAAGGGAGCTACTCAGCTGCTGTATGCTTATTCTCCGGGCACGGAGCCTAAAGATTCTGTGGAGTATCTGGAGCGTTATCCGGGTGATGATATTATCGACTTGATAGGAGTAGATGCATATCAATTTGACAAAGAGGCGTATGTGAAGAGTTTAGATAATGCACTTACCATCATGACACAGGTGGGAAAAGCACATCAAAAACCTATCGCTGTGACAGAAACGGGGTATGAAACAATTCCTGATTCGGTTTGGTGGACTCAAACTTTGATGCCGGTAATAGAGAAGTATCCGATAAGTTATGTGCTGGTATGGAGAAATGCACGTGAAAGAGAAAATCATTATTATGCGCCTTATCCGGGGCATCCGTCGGCAGATGATTTTCTGAACTTCTATAATGATTCACGCACTTTGTTTGCGGGAGATATGAAAAATATAAAATGAAAAATATAAATTGATATGAGTACTTTTGAAGATAAGGTAAAAAGATTGTTTGCTCAGCATGAAGAGTTGATTACTCGAAAGAATGAGCCTGTTGAAACCACCAACGGTGTGTACACTCGTTATAAATATCCGGTAGTAACCGCTGCTCATACGCCGATTTTCTGGCGTTATGACTTGGATGAGAAAACCAATCCCTATTTGATGGAGCGTATCGGAATGAATGCAACCATGAATTCTGGAGCTATTAAGTGGAATGGAAAGTATTTGTTGGTAGTACGTGTGGAAGGAGCCGATCGTAAATCGTTTTTTGCGGTGGCTGAAAGTCCGAATGGAGTAGATAATTTCCGTTTTTGGGATTATCCTATTACCATGCCTGACGATGTGATTCCGGCTACAAATATTTATGATATGCGTCTGACAGCACATGAAGACGGCTGGATTTATGGTATTTTCTGTGCAGAACGTCATGACGATAATGCACCCGCCGGTGATTTGTCTTCAGCTACAGCTACGGCAGCTATTGCCCGTACAAAAGACTTGAAAACCTGGGAACGTTTGCCGGACTTGAAGTCGAAGAGTCAGCAGCGTAACGTAGTGCTGCATCCGGAGTTTGTGAATGGCAAATATGCTTTTTATACTCGTCCGCAAGATGGATTCATTGATGCTGGAAGTGGTGGAGGTATCGGCTGGGCTTTGGTAGACGATATTACGCATGCGGAAGTGACTGAAGAAAAGATTATCGACTGCCGCTATTATCATACGATCAAAGAAGTGAAGAACGGTGAAGGTCCTCATCCTATCAAGACTCTCAAAGGATGGCTACATCTGGCACACGGTGTGCGTGGTTGTGCAGCTGGCTTGCGCTATGTGCTTTACATGTATATGACTTCATTGGAAGACCCCAGTAAATTGATTGCTGCTCCAGGTGGTTATTTCATGGCTCCGGAAGGGGAAGAACGTATTGGTGATGTATCGAATGTGCTGTTTACCAATGGTTGGATTGCAGATGAAGATGGAAAGGTGTTCATTTATTATGCCTCTTCCGATACACGTATGCATGTGGCTGTTTCTACAATTGATAAGTTGGTGGATTATTGTATGAATACGCCACAGGATGGCTTGACTACTACAGCTTCGGTAGAAACACTGAAAAGATTAATAGATAAAAATAAGTCTTTGTTGTAAGGGGAGGGGGATTATATCTGCTTTTATTTTTAGTAATATACAGGCGTTGTGAATTGTGTATAAATTTAGGACTATAAATATTTATTATGAAAAAGACGTTATTATTTGGTTTTGCATTAGGCTTGATTTTGTCGGGATGCAATAAGGATGAGGACTTGAATAATGCTGGCACAAACGGAGTTAGTTTTACATCGTATATGATAGGGAGCCGTGCCACAGATACAGCTTGGGAACCCAATGATGAAATCGGGGTGTATATGCAGAATGCAGGTTCGGAAGGATATGCAAATGTCAATGTGAAATATGCTAATTCTGAAGCTGATTGTAATAAATTTACTTCTACCTCTCCCATTACTTATTCGGGGGGAGGAACGGGAACTGTGAGTTTTATGGCTGTCTATCCTTACAATGGAAACATCACTGATGGAAATTATACGTTTACTTTGGCTGATGGCGATTTATCAAAAAATGATATTATGTATGCTTCTGCTCCTTCCATTGCTTCTAGTGTGACCAATGTAGATTTGACATTTCAGCACAAACTATCAAAGATTATATTGCAGCTTAAAGATGAACAGAATAATGCAGTGACGGGTGCAACGGTTAGTATCGATAACCAGTGTGTAAGCGGTGTGCTGAATGTGGCAGATGGTACGGTAAGTGTTGCAAGTGATGCTACATATACCTCTGTGCTTACATTTGCTGAGGGTGAGAATGGCCAATATGAGGTGATTGTTATACCGGATGAAGGACGTGAAGGAAGAAGTATTGTGATAACCACGACGGAGGGAAATACATATAGATGTCCGATAGGTAGCATTGCATTTGGTAATTCACAAAAATACACCTTCCCTGTATCTCTGCAAGCTCCTGCTTCGTCTGGAGGGGAAACTATTATTGATTTAGGAATGGGTTCTTTGAATATTGATGATTGGAATGATGGAAAGACGGTAGGTTGGATTGTCTCTCCGGATACGGATCTTACTACCACAAAGACAGAAAAAGAGCTTGCTACCGCACAACAGTTGACGGCGAATGGGTCGTTACAGATACCTGCCAGTAGTATGACTTTAGCGGCTACAGATGTGTATTGTATTGAATATTCAAGAGCTGATGCTTCTGCAGCAGCGACTCTTACTGTGGCACCGCTGACGCAACGAAGTACTGATACAAAGGTATTCTCATTACCTGCGGGTGTGACTGAAGGAAAGATAGTCTTTGCCGTAGGAGCATTCACCGGAGGTGTCACTCTTTCTTCAAATGTGGATTTGACATTGGATGTATCTGTTTATTCTGAAAATGAATCAGAAGGCGGTGATACAGAAACTCCGTCAGTACCGGGTGAGATTGAGGTTTGGAATGGAACACATGATTTAGGAAATTGGAATGGAACATCTGTACAATATCCATCTAATATATTGGCACAAACTACTGTTGGCAGTATATTACGTTTCTATTATTCAGAGAAACAGGAAGGAGCACAAATACAATTTGCAGATGGTAGTGAAACGATAGATGTAACAGATAATTTAGGGCATGTAGATATACTTGTTACAGAAACAAGGATGAATAGTCTTCAGGGAGGATGGCCATATTTGAATGGTCAGAATATAACAATCACAAAGATTGTATTGATTCAGCCAGCTGGCATGTAATTTTATTTAGTGAATTATCTATGGGCCGATTTGGATTTCGGGCATGAAGTCTGAATCTGGCCCATGAAACAATAATAGATACCATGATAAAACTCACGGAAAAGATTGGCTACGGATTTGGAGATATGGCTTCCTCCATGTTCTGGAAGCTGTTTGGGGCCTATTTGATGATATTTTATACGGATGTATTCGGACTACCGGCGGCCATGGTGGGTACCATGTTCTTGGTGACACGTATCTGGGATTCAGTGTTCGACCCGATTGTGGGGGTAATTGCCGACCGTACTTCCAGCCGATGGGGGAAGTTTCGTCCGTATCTGCTATATCTTGCAGTTCCGTTTGGTTTGATAGGAGTACTTACTTTTTATACCCCTCCTTTCGGTGATGCAGGGAAACTGGTGTATGCGTATATCACTTATTCATTGATGATGATGGTGTATTCTGGCATTAACGTACCTTATGCTTCATTGTTGGGAGTGATGAGCCCTAACCCGTCAGAGCGTAATACCTTATCTACTTACCGTATGATGTTTGCTTACTTGGGTAGTTTTATTGCTCTGTTGTTGTTCATGCCGATGGTGAACTGGTTTAGCGGGCATAGCAAGGAGTTGAGTGACCAGCAGTTTGGTTGGTTCATGGCCGTGGTGGTGATTGGGGTGATGTGTGCCTTGCTGTTTTTAGGTTGCTTTGCTTGGACAAGAGAACGAGTAAAGCCGATTAGTGAGAAGAGAACTTCTTTGAAGGAGGACATTAGGGATTTGTTTCATAATAAGCCTTGGTGGATTTTGTTTGGAGCCGGAGTAGCGACATTGGTATTTAACTCTATCAGGGATGGAGCTGCGGTGTATTACTTCAAGTATTTTATTGTAGAAGATGAATATCGTACTGTTTCACTGATGGGGGTATCCTTCGTGTTGAGCGGTTTGTATCTTTCTGTAGGGCAGATTGCGAATATTGTAGGTGTAGTCCTGGCAGCTCCTATGAGTAATAAGATTGGAAAGAAAAAGACTTTTGCACTTTCCATGCTGATTGCTTCGGTCTTGAGCGTGATATTTTTCTGGTTTGACAAGGAGGATTTGACATTGATTTTTGTATTTCAATGTTTGATAAGTGTATGTGCCGGTAGTATCTTCCCGTTGCTCTGGTCAATGTATGCCGATTGTGCCGATTTCTCAGAATTGAAAACGGGAAACCGTGCTACGGGATTGATATTTAGTGCTTCATCCATGAGCCAGAAGTTTGGATGGGCCATTGGTACTGCGGTGACCGGATGGCTGTTGTCTTTCTTTGGCTTTCAGGCTAATGCCGTACAGAGCGAAGAAACCATCCATGGTATCAAAATGTTCTTAAGCTTACTTCCGGCAGCAGCTGCATTTATTTCGATAGTCTTTATTGTCTTCTATCCGCTGGGAGAACAGAAGATGAAAGGTATAATGGAACAGTTAAACTTAAAGAGAGAATTAAAAGATGAAGAATGAGAAGATAAATCAGCTCTGCACGGAGGTGAAGGCAGAACTGGAACAGAATATACTTCCGTTTTGGATGAAAAAGATGACCGATTGTGAACATGGTGGATTCTATGGGCGTATTACAGGAAAGGATGTATTGGAGGCATCTGCATCGAAGGGAGCCATCCTGAATGCACGTATCTTGTGGACTTTCTCAGCTGCATACCGTCTGCTTCACAAAGAGGAGTATCTGGAAACGGCTACACGTGCCAAACGTTATTTGATTGATCATTTCTATGACACTGAGTTTGGGGGTATTTATTGGGAACTGGATTGTGAAGGGAATCCACTTGATACCAAGAAGCAGATTTATGCCATTGGCTTTGCCATTTACGGTTTGAGTGAGTACGCGCGTGCGACGGGAGATGCGGAAGCCTTGGATTATGCTTGCCGGTTGTTTGAGGTAATTGAAAAATATAGTTTTGATGCAGAAAAGAACGGCTATCTGGAAGCTTTGACGCGCGACTGGCGTCCGATAGAAGATATGCGCTTGAGTGATAAGGACGAGAATGAGAAGAAGACGATGAATACGCACTTGCATATTCTGGAGCCTTATACAAATCTTTATCGTGTATGGAAAGATGAACGTCTGAAGAAGCAGATTGTCAATCTGGTCAATTTGTTTTTAGAGAAGATATTGGATGCCAAAACGTATCACCTGAATCTGTTCTTTGAAGATGACTGGACTAATAAGTATCAGATAGTATCCTACGGACATGATATTGAAGCTTCGTGGCTGATACATGAGGCGGCACTGGTGGTAGGTGATCAGGATTTGTTGAGAAAGGTGGAACCGGCTATTGTGAAAATTACTGAGGCGGCAGATGAGGGGCTAAATCCAGATGGTAGTATGATTTACGAGAACTTTGTCAGCAAAGGAAAAATTGACCGTGAGCTGCACTGGTGGGTTCAAGCTGAAAATGTGGTAGGACATGTGAATCTTTTTCAGCATTTTGGTGATGAAGAAGCATTGCAAATCGCGTTGCGATGCTGGAACTTCATTCAAACGAAATTAGTGGATAAGGTGCATGGTGAATGGCATTGGAGTTTGTATGCGGATGGTACCATCAATATGAAAGATGATAAGGCTGGTTTCTGGAAATGCCCTTATCATAACGGCCGTATGTGTATGGAGGTTCTGGAACGTTTCTCCTGAACTGGAAAAATAGAATCTCCTTTAATGTAGAAAACTTATGGGTAATAAGAAAGGATAACAAAAAACGCCTTGATGTAGAAATGCATCAAGGCGTAAATGTAAAAACGTGATACGTTTTTATTATTTGATAAGCCTATGTAAGCGAGTCAGGAATTCATCTGCTTCGTTCATGCTTAGGCAGAGCGGCGGAAGCAAACGGATGACGTTGGTGCCGCTGACTCCGGTAAATACTTTTTCCTCGAAAAGTAATTTCTGGCGGAGTTCCTTGATGGGTTCTTCAAATTCCATTCCAATCATCAAGCCGCGACCGCGTACTTCTTTGATACCTTTGAAGCCTTTCAATTCTTCCAATAAGTGAGTACCTACTTTGGCTGCATTTTCAACCAGATTTTCTGCTTTCATCACGTCAAGTACAGCGATAGCTGCCGCACATGCCAGATGATTTCCACCGAAAGTGGTTCCTAACTGACCATATACCGGAGTGAACTTCGGACTAATCAGTACACCGGCCATCGGGAATCCGTTGCCAATGCCTTTAGCTACAGTAATCATGTCAGGGCGTACGTCATTGTACTGGTGAGCAAAGAATTTACCGCTTCTTCCGTAACCCGACTGGATTTCATCCAGAATCATGACGGTATTGGTTTCATCACACGCCTGGCGAATGACTTTCATGAACTCTGTAGTAGGGAGCTTAATTCCTCCTACGCCCTGGATGCCTTCAATGATGACTGCACATACATCGCCTTTGGCCAGTTCGGTTTTCAGCGCTTCTGTGTCGTTCAGTGGCAAGTATGTCACGTGTCCGTTGTCATTGATCGGAGCAATGATTTTCGGATTGTTGGTTACTTCTACTGCCAGTGAAGTACGTCCGTGGAAAGCTTTGGCGAAAGAAATCACACGTGTACGTCCGTTATAGAAAGATGCCAGTTTCAATGCATTTTCGTTGGCTTCTGCTCCAGAGTTGATTAAGAAAAGCTGATAGTCATCATAACCGCTGATGGCTCCCAGGCGGTCGGCTACTTCCTGCTGTAACTTGTTGATTACAGAGTTGGAATAGAATCCCAATGTAGCTACTTGTTTGCTGATGGTTTCCACATAGTGAGGATGTGCGTGACCGATGGAGATAACGGCATGTCCTCCATAAAGGTCAAGGTATTCCTGACCTTTGTCGTCCCATACGTGGCAGCCTTTTCCTTTTACGATGTTTACATCGAATAAAGGATATACGTCGAATAACTTCATATAATTAAGAATTAAGAATGAAGAATGAAGAATTGGAGCTGAAGTCTTTTCGCTTCTTATTCTTCACTTTTCTTCATTAATTTGTTTTTTACAGTCCTGATGGAAGATACAAGTAAGGCTATAAGTTCACCGCAATCGTTCTCCATACTGATAAAGGACACTTCATTTAAATAGTGCGAGTCATGAAGCAGATTGAGCCAGTAATCCGTTTCGTTTGCTTCCTTTAATGCCACACTTAATTTATTGACAAAGTCGGCTTGGCTTTGTGCAAATTCCGATTCGCGTATTAATGCTCCGATAGCTGTTCCAGAACGAAGAATTTGTTTGCTTAACACGAATTCTCCTTTTTGCTCTCTGAGATATTTGTTCATGCCTACGATACGTAATGCAAAATCATAGCTTCTAGTATGTAACAATGAATCTTCTCTCTGGCGTGAATTCTTCATTCTTCATTCTTCGTTCTTCATTTTTCATTAATTAAAATGCGCTCGGTTTCAGTTTCAGTCCTACTGTTTCTTCCAGATTGAACATCAGGTTCATATTGTGTACAGCCTGACCGCTGGCTCCTTTCAGCAGGTTATCAATGCAAGAAATAATAAGCAGCTTGTCACCATGCTTTTCCAGGTGAATCAAGCATTTGTTGGTGTTGACTACCTGCTTCAGGTCGATATTCTTGTCCACGATGTGGGTGAAAGAATCTTCTGCATAGTACTCTTCGTACATTTTCACAATCTCTTCCAACTCTACCTTGGTCTTTACTACAATAGTGGCAAAAATACCACGGGCAAAGTCACCTCGGTAAGGAATGAAATCGATTTCTGAATGGAAACTGTTCTGCAGCTGTTTCAGTGACTGTTTGATTTCTGGTACATGCTGGTGTGAGAACGGTTTGTAGATGCTGAGGTTGTTGTTACGCCAGCTGAAATGACTCGTAGCACCTGGTTTTACACCTGCTCCGGTACTTCCGGTAATGGCGTTTACCATTACGTCGTCGTTCAACAGCAAATGCTTGGCCAATGGCAGAAGTCCGAGCTGGATGCATGTAGCAAAGCATCCCGGGTTAGCCACGTGCTTGCTTTGGCAGATAGTCCGGCGGTTCAGTTCCGGCAGACCATATACAAAGTCATGGTCGTCCGATTTGATGCGGTAGTCCATGGACAGGTCGATGATTTTCAAATCTTCCGGTACATTGTGACTTTCCATGAATTTCTTTGTATCACCATGAGCTGTACAGAAGAACAATACATCGATGGTATCGAGTGGAAGCTCATCTGTAAACACTAAATCGGTTTCTCCATACAGGCCTTCGTGTACGTCAGTAATCTTGTTGCCCGCATTGCTGGAGCTGTTGATAAATGCAATCTCTACATCCGGATGATTAAGCAGCAGGCGAATCAGTTCGCCTGCCGTATATCCTGCGCCTCCTATAATTCCTGCTTTTATCATACGTCAGCTTCGTCTTTATGGTTTGCATAATAGGCACGAAGCGGAGTAGACAACACCTTGATGAAGCCTTTAGCGTCTTCTGCAGTCCATCCTTTCTGCATTTCTCCGTATTCGCCGAACTTGTTCTTCACGAGGTCATCTTTTGATTCTACTCCTACAGTAGAGAATCCGTACGGGCGAAGTTCCAGGATAGCAGTTCCGTTGACGTTACGCTGTGATTCGGTCAGCATGGCTTCGATGTCGCGCATTACCGGTTCCAGGTACTGGCTTTCGTGAAGGAACATGCCGTACCAGTTGGCTACCTGGTCTTTCCAGTATTGCTGCCATTTACTCAGGGTATATTTTTCCAGGAAGCGGTGAGCACCGATAATCAGCATCGGAGCTGCAGCTTCGAATCCTACACGGCCTTTGATACCGATGATCGTATCACCCACATGCATATCACGACCGATACCGTAGGCTGCACCAATCTCTTCTACTTTCTGGATAGCCTTAATTTTGTCGTCGAACACTTCACCGTTTACGGCATACAACTCACCTTTCTTGAATTCCAGTTTCAGTTGTTCGCTGCCAGTTTTGGTTACCTGTTTCAGGTAAGCACTTTCCGGCAATCCCTGTGCAGAATCCAGAATTTCACCACCGCAGATAGAAGTTCCCCAGATACCTACGTTGTATGAGTATTTCAGTTTAGTGAAATCTGCTTCAAAACCATTTTCCTTCAGGTAATTGATTTCATATTCACGGCTCAACGCCATGTCACGTGTCAGGGTAATGATTTCCACTCCCGGAGCCATTACCAGGAAAGTCATGTCAAAACGCACCTGGTCGTTGCCGGCACCAGTAGAACCGTGAGCAATGGCATGAGCTCCGATTTCGTTGGCATAACGGGCGATGGCCAATGCTTGGAAGATACGTTCAGAACTTACAGAAATAGGGTAAGTACCGTTACGCAGTACGTTTCCGAATACCATATATTTCAGGCTCTTTTCGTAGTATTCCTGTGTTACGTCAAGAGTCACATATTTCACAGCTCCCAGTTTATACGCATTTTCTTCGTTCTTTTTTAACTGTTCCGGGCTGAAACCACCGGTATTGGCGCATGCTGCATATACTTCATATCCTTTTTCCTTTGCCAGATACATTACGGTAAAGGAAGTGTCCAATCCGCCGCTGAAAGCAACGACAACTTTTTTCTTTTCTTCCATGGTGCTTATCTTTATATCGTGAAGCTTTTCGCCTGTATGAGTTCAGGAGAAAACCTCGCTTGAGATTATTTTTGTATTTAGAAATTGTTTATTTTATCGTCTGTGTGCAAAGCCGGATCATAAAGCATGGCTGTGCAGATACAGAATTTACGGTTTTTCGCCATCAGGATTTCGTGGTTGATACATCCCTCACATCCTTTCCAGAATGAGTCATCGTCGGTCAACTCGTTGAAAGTGACAGGTACGTATCCCAGCTCTGTATTCATTTTCATGACCGCAGCTCCTGAAGTCAGACTGAAGATTTTGGCTTTCGGCCATCGCAGACGAGCCAAAGTAAAAGAGGCATGCTTGATACGCTTAGCCAGTCCGCATCCTCTGTATTTCGGATGAACAATCAGTCCGGAAGTAGCTACGTACTGCTTGTTTCCCCATGATTCGATGTAAGTAAATCCGGCAAAATCATCTCCGCACAGTGCGATGATGGCTTTTCCTTCTTTCATCTTAGTAGCTACGTATTCGTGTGTACGTTCGGCAATACCCGTACCGCGAACTTTGGCTGCTTCTCTAATCGTGTCCAATATTGTGTCAACATAAACCTCGTGTGAGGCGTCGGCTACCATTACATCAATTTGTTTAGTAGGTTCCATTTTTTATTCTTATCAGTTAGAGTTGGTTTATATTCGGTATAATGTTGGCAAGAGCATGCTTGACTTCTGTACGCGTGCAATTTTCGCGAATCACCAGCATGATGGTGTCATCGCCGGCAATGGTACCGATGATTTCATGGAAATTGTGCATGTCAATGTCGTATGCCAGGCTGCTGGCATATCCCGGACGAGTCTTGATGACAGCGATGTTATGAGAGAATTCAATGGAGATGAATCCGTTGTGACGCAGCATTTCGCTGGCTTTTTGCGGCTCTGTCATGCGCTTGTACATGGTATTGTTGGGAAGTACATATACATAGTTCCCGTTCATGCTGGCAGCTTTGGCTACCTTCAGTTGCTTCAAGTCGCGCGACAGGGTGGCTTGTGTCAATTGGAATCCTTCTTTTGTCAACTCCTGCAAGAGTTCGTCCTGACTTCCAATCTCCTTGCTGGAGATAATCATTTTGATTGAATCAAGTCTGCTATTCTTGTTCTTCATTGTATAATTATTCTTTTACGGCTGCAAAAATACGGATATATTTTGAATATCATGCATAAATTCTTACTTTTTTGTGTGTTTATTCTGAAAAATGCATGAATATAATGAATAAATAACCATTGTGAATTTTATTTTGTATTTTTGTGCACGTTAATTACAGAGACAAAGAATCATGAAGACCACATGGCTACAGGCAGAAAAGGATCCGATGGGAGCTGCCATATACGATTACTTCAAGAATGGAAAGGCTGGAAAGTTAAGAGTTTTTTCTTCACAGTTTGAGGAAGATGAAATTCCAGTGAGTGAATTATTCCGTACGTATGAACACATGCCCTTGCTGGAACAAACCGCACTGGATATGGCTCAGGGAAAGATTTTAGATGTAGGAGCAGGCAGTGGCTGTCATTCCTTGGCTTTAAAGCAAATGGGAAAAGAGTCTGTGGCTATTGATATTTCTCCTTTGTCGGTAGAGGTCATGCAGGCACGTGGACTGGATGCCCGTCTGGTCAATCTGTTCGACACACATTTCGCCGAACGCTTTGATACCATTCTGATGCTGATGAACGGTTCGGGAATTATCGGACGGGTAGAGAATTTCGGTGATTTCTTCCAGCGGATGAAGCTGTTGTTGAATCCTGGTGGTTGTATCTTAATGGATTCAAGTGATTTGAGATACCTGTTTGAGGAGGAAGATGGAAGCTTTGTCGTTGATTTGGCGGGCGATTATTACGGTCAACTGGATTTCCAGATGCAATATAAACAAATAAAAGGAGAAGCATTCGACTGGTTGTATGTGGATTTCAACACCCTGAGTCTGTATGCTTCTCAATATGGATTCAAAGCAGAGCTGGTGAAGGAAGGCAGTCATTATGACTATTTGGCCAAACTTACCTTGTAGCTCTTTGCTTCTTTTTCAACCATAAATAATACCCGCTGAGTGGAAGTACGCCTCCGATAAAAGCTGCCAGGAAATAGAGTATCTTTGTATAGATACCTCCCCAGCTTCCAGTGTGAAAGGCATAGAACCAGCTTTTCAGTTTCTGTGCGCGAGGCACTTCTGCATAGGTTGTGGTTTCTGTAATCTCTCCGCTTTTCGGATTGAATTTCAGGGTATCCGTACGGCGTAATTGCTGTCCCTGGATAACTTGTATCTTCTTCTCTTCTATACGGAGCGAAGTATAGCCGATGTATTTTGTCTGTACTTCCTGAACTGCCTTGTCCCAAGCCGTATAATCGGTTCGTTTCTTTCCTCCTTTCTTGGCACGTGCATCGTTTTCCTTTTGTGGGAGAGAAGTTCCGTGAGTTTGGGCCTGCTTCGAAGTGTTTCCTCCAAAAAGTCCGTAAGCAAACGAACGGTACCAGCCAAACGACCAAGTGAGTCCGGTAAGTGCCATGACCAGCAGGAAGAGGGTAGAATAAAAGCCCAACGCCACATGACTGTCATACCAGAAACGGCGCCATCCTTTGCGGCATGAAACCTTCAGCCGGTTATTTAACGCTTTTCGGGTGCGAGGCCACCAGATAACAAGACCGCTGACAAGAATCACGACCATCAGCAGGGTGGAGATACCGACTATCATTTTCCCTACAGAAGAAGCACCTTTCTGCGGTGGAGGGTTCAGCAGCCAGCGATGCAGTTTCCGCATGGTTTGAAAAAAAGCGTTTCCTTCTATCCATCCGTTCACCTCTCCCGTGTACGGATTTACACTCAGGCTTTTTCTGCTTGCGTTTTTGAAAGTCACAGTAGCTGCCTCATCGGCTTTTCCCGAATATTGCAGTGAAGTTAGCTTGAGTGAATCAGCTGTCTGCTCCTTTATGCGTGCAATCAGCTGCGAAGGTGGAAGAACGTCAGCGTTCCCTTCCGGAACGCTTACCTTATATAAATGAGGGCTACACGCCTGAGTGATTTCCTTTTCAAATACCAGTGCAGCTCCCGAAAAGCAGATAATGGAAAGAATAATTCCCACTGGGATAGAAAGCCAGAGGTGTATTTTCTCAAATAATTTTCTCATTTTCGAACGTTGTTGAGTTAATGTAATGGATGTAAAAATACTGATTTCCTAGATAAGGGGAATTCCCGAAAGAAGAAATCAGGTTCTTGTCAGGTATTTTTAGGTACATTGATTTACCGGGTAGCTGCGTTTGTTCAGAATTAATTTTCAGCGTGCAAAATTAAGGCGATAATCCGGATTGGACAATCGCCAAATATGGGTAATTTAGTTTGTCTATGCCTACCTATTTGTAGGTATTGTGTAGTTTGTCCTATGGAATGTAACGGGTTACGGTTAGAGAATTTGGACTGTTATAGGATATGGAAGTGCTTCAATGCCTGCATGATACCTTCTTCATCCACTGAGGTGGTGATATAATTGGCCGCAGCTTGTATGTGAGGAGCCGCGTTTCCCATGGCAATTCCCATACCTGCATGTTTCAACATCGGAATGTCGTTGCCGCCATCGCCGAAAGCCATGGTATCTTTCAGGTCAATGCCGTAATAAGCCAACATCTGGTCGATACCGTGACTTTTACTGTTTCCCCGTGCAATGATGTCGGCAAAGAGCGGATGCCAGCGCATGGGTTCACAGTGAGTCAGCACCTTTCCGAATATCTCTTCGTCTTTTTCTTCGGGGAAATATCCCATGATTTGCAGAATTTCCTTCTCTCTTGCAGTTTCTATGGGACGGATTTCCGGAATGTCAATTTGAATCAGACGGGCAATCTCTCTGACAGCCTCATCCTCATGTGTTAGGAACCAGGTATTGTCGTGTACAAAAACGAACGGCATTTCCGGATGGTCATGCTGGTACTGAATGAGTCGTTCAATGTCTTCCTGCGGCACACAGCCCTTGTAGATGTCCTCATGATTTGCCGTGAAGCAATGTGCTCCGTTCAGTGTGACATAACCGTCGAAATCCAGGTCACCCACGGCATCCATCATCAATGTCTTTGGACGGCCAGTAGCAATGAATACCTTAATACCTTTTTCTCTCAAAAGTCGCAGGGCTTCGCGGGTAGACTCCGGCACGGTGTGAGTCTGGAAAGAAACTAATGTTCCATCAATATCAAAGAATATCGCTTTTACCATTTTTCGTGTATTAAAAGTCCGTGCAAAGATAGGGAATTTTTAGAAGAATTTTTTGGCTTATGTGGAACCTGCCAGATGATAAGTGGACTAATGGATACGATGATGAGCCGGAAATCTCAGTAAAATCTGTATAAAACTCTCCGGACTCTTTTACGTTTCGCATGGTGGAACCGTAGGTTTTCCGACGCGGAAACTTACGGTTCCCGATGCGGAAACATAGGTTTTGGGCAAGGTAAACATAGAAAATGTAATTCGGGATTCTTGATTGGGGCACTGTGTTTTTGTATCTGCGGGGAAGAGGAAAGTTCTGCTCTGAAGGAGAGTATTTATATAATTGTGATAAATTGTTTTGTTTTTGTGTGGTATTTATTACATTTGCCACTGAATACGATTAAATAATGTGTATTTGAAAGATCTTTCAGGCGTTCCCTATGCAAAAGTGAGAGTGAATCATGGAAAACAAAACGTATCAGTATAAAAGAATCACGGTAAAGATAGGTAGTAATGTGCTGACCCGCCGTGACGGCACACTGGATATAACCCGCATGTCGGCATTGGTGGACCAGGTGGCAGAGTTGCATAAAGCAGGAGTGGAAATCGTGCTGGTGTCTTCCGGAGCGGTAGCTTCAGGAAGAAGCGAGTTGAAACCCTTACGGAAACTAGACAGCGTGGACCAGCGGCAGCTTTTCTCGGCAGTGGGACAGGCTAAGTTGATAAACCGTTATTATGAACTGTTTCGTGAGCACGGCATTACCGTAGGTCAGGTACTCACGACTAAGGAGAGTTTTTCTACCCGCCGGCATTACCTGAACCAGCGTAATTGTATGAAGGTGATGCTGGAGAACGGGGTGATTCCCATCGTGAATGAAAATGATACGATTTCGGTGACCGAGCTGATGTTTACCGACAACGATGAACTGTCGGGTATGATTGCTTCGATGATGGACATGCAGGCATTGATTATCCTTAGTAATATTGACGGCATTTACAATGGTTCACCTTCTCAGCCGGGTACTTCTGTGATACGTACGGTGGAGCGTGGAAAGGATTTGTCGGATTACATTCAGACGGAAAAGTCCGGATTCGGACGGGGAGGGATGCTTACCAAAAGCACCATTGCCCGTAAGGTGGCTGATGAAGGAATTGCTGTGATTATCGCCAATGGCAAGAAAGAGAATATCCTGTCGGATTTGTTGTGTCATCCGGATACGACTGTCTGTACCCGTTTCCTTCCGGCCATGGAGGGAGTGTCGAGCATGAAGAAGTGGATTGCGCACAGTGAAGGCTTTGCCAAAGGGGAACTTCATTTGAACCGTCAGGCAGTAGAGGCTGTCAGAGGGGTGAAGGCTACCAGCATCCTTCCGGTGGGAGTGACGCGAGTTGTGGGAGATTTTGAGAAAGATGACCTCGTGCGCGTGATGGACGAGCAGGGACGGCAGATTGGAGTGGGCCGTGTATCAGCCGACTCGGCAGAAGCACTTTCCATGGTGGGACAGCACGGGCAGAAACCGCTGGTACATTACGATTATCTGTATTTGGAATAAACCGGAATGGCTTACTCCATCGGTACGGTGCGTTGTTCTGCCACGGATTGTATGGACAGAGGGGTAACCGAAGTCCAAAGAGCCAGGTCGTGTATATCGGCCGGGTAGGGTATCTCCTGTTTCATTTCGGCTTCTAATGCTTTGAGCATGATGTAGTCCATGCCTTCATGGTGCGTGTCGATGCGCAACGCTTCTTCTCCCCATTGTTGCCAATAGAGGTGTTCGTGTTTTTGCAGGTAAGCGGTATCTGCCTCCCATGTTTCGTGCGGACTTTTTCCTTCCAGGTAAATGCGTCGCTGTTCTCCCTGCCAGATTCCTTTGGTGCCTTGTATTTCAAAGTCCAGGCTTCTGGGGCGGGGAAGAGTGGTGTCGTGGGTCAAAGAAACCAAGGTTCCGGAAGCCGTCTCCAGTTGGGTGACGGTTACATCTCCCTGTGTGACAGGCACGTGAGGATTTCCTCCTAATTCACGGATACGCTGGTATAGGCCTGCAGGTTTGGAAGAAAAGGTGGTCAGGCGTACAAAACGGTCTTTGCGGGGAATGCCGGCGATGAGGCAGAGAGGAGCTAGTCCGTGAGTAGGATAAAGGTCGCCATTTTCCTGCTGGTAGAATTTGCTTCGCCAGATGCTTTCCGTCTTTTTCCGGTTGCCCAGATTACCGTGGTCGTCCAATAGAAGATTGCGCAAGTCGTGACGGTAACCTCCTCGCATGTATACCACTTCACCTAATTCACCGGCACGGACCAGGTTGTGCATAGCCAGAATTTCCTGCCGGAAAAGCGTGTTCTCCAGCGGAAAGATTTTTTTCTTTCCGGCTTCTGCCGCTTCAATCAGCGGTTGGTATTCATGCAGGTAAAGTCCTCCTTTGATTTCCAGTGCCACATGGCAGCCGTGTTGTATACAGTACAGGGCATGGGTTACGTGCAACTGCCATGGAGAAGCAATGAAAACCAGTTGCGGGGCATGAAGGGTAATCATTCTTTGATAATCATCTCCTCCCTGGTTGTAGCAAGGCACGTCATAGTCGGCTTCCCGTGCTTCCGGGTCGGCAATGGCAGTCACCTGGAAGTAAGGAATGTGGCGGGTCAGGGCAAGCAGTTGCTTTCCCCGGTATCCCATACCGATATAGGCTATTTTCAGTGTATTCATGGTTAGCAGGTTCGTTTTTTCCGTTGGTGGATATCAGTCCCTTGATTCTAAAAACTGAATCAGCAGGTTGCGGGGCAGGGAATAGGTATTTCCATGTTCCTGCACATATTTCAGCAGGTAGAGTCCTTCCTGACGAAGGCGGGCCTTAGGCACGATGTTTTCGGTGTCTTCCGCCATTTTCAGCA
The DNA here is from genome assembly GCA_945965395.1 of uncultured Bacteroides sp. GTDB lineage: Bacteria > Bacteroidota > Bacteroidia > Bacteroidales > Bacteroidaceae > Phocaeicola. Next base: position 19,390 of record CAMFND010000156.1, on the reverse strand, counting down.
GCATCATGGCGGCTAATTCGGTCTTCTCCATCCCATCTTTTTCCTGACTGTATTTTTCCAGTATGGTTTGTCCGTCCATCTCTTCCAGCTGCCGGGGAGTGACCTCCAGTACTTGCCGTGCCGTGCTTTCATACTCTTCCCAGTCCGATTTGCTGATGTGCTTCCGGCGGAGAATCAGGTTGGCTATTGCGGCAAATATTTCCTGAATCATGCGTATGATGTAATCCTGTCTGATCATGGTTTTAAAATTTTCGGTTACAAAGTTCGAAATATTTTTCTTGGTTTTTCATAATCTTTCGTAATTTTGAGCGAATAACTAAAAAATTGCACTATGGACGAACAAATAAGACAAATAGGAGAACGTATCCGCGGACTACGCGATGCGCTGGATTTGAGTGTAGAGGACATGGCCGGACAATGTGGGTTGCCGGTGGAACAATATAAGCAGATTGAGTCGGGCGAGTGTGACATTGCGGTCAGTACGTTGCAGCAAATCGGACGGAAGTGCAACGTGCCGCTTGACGTGCTGATGTTCGGGGAAGAACCTAAGATGAATGCTTATTTCCTGACACGCTGGGGAACCGGTATTTCGGTGGAGCGTACGAAGGCATATAAATACCAGTCGCTGGCTTCAGGGTTCCGCAACCGCAAGGCCGATCCTTTCCTGGTAACGGTAGAGCCCAAGCCGGAGGATACACCTATTTATTATAATACGCACTACGGACAGGAGTTCAACTTGGTGATTGAAGGCCGGATGCTGTTGAGCATAAACGGAAAGGATTTGATTCTGGAGCAAGGAGACAGCTTGTATTTCGATTCTTCACTGCCTCACGGAATGAAGGCGCTCGACGGGAAAGCGGTGAAGTTCCTCGCCATCGTTATGTAGTAATTAATTTTGAAAAGAAATATGTTAGAAAGATTTGTTGAACAAACTCACTTTACCTCACAAGAGGATTTCATTGCGAATTTTAAAGTGAAGGTGCCGGAGAATTTTAATTTCGGTTATGATGTGGTAGATGCCTGGGCGGCTGAACAGCCCGATAAAAATGCGTTGCTGTGGACAAACGACAAAGGAGCACATATACAGTTTACGTATGCGGAATTGAAGAAATATACCGATATGACCGCCTCCTATTTCCAGAGCCTGGGAATCGGTCATGGAGATAAGGTCATGCTGATTTTGAAACGCCGGTATGAATTCTGGTTTTCTATCATTGCTCTGCACAAGTTGGGGGCAGTGGTCATCCCGGCTACACACTTGCTGACAAAGAAAGATATTGTGTATCGTTGTCAGGCTGCCGGTATCAAGATGATTGTGGCTGCCGGTGAACCGGTCATCACAGAACATATTCTGGCGGCCATGCCTGATTCTCCTACAGTAGAACGTCTGGTGAGTGTCGGTCCGGAATATCCGGAAGGTTTTGAAGATTTCCATAAGGGTATGGAAGCTGCCGCTCCTTTTGTACGTCCGGAACATGTGAATACCAACGAGGATATTTCACTGATGTACTTTACTTCGGGAACTACCGGGGAACCGAAGATGGTGGCACACGACTTTACTTATCCGCTCGGACATATTGCTACCGGATGCTTCTGGCACAATCTGCATGAAAACAGTTTGCACCTGACCATTGCGGATACCGGATGGGGAAAGGCAGTGTGGGGAAAGCTGTACGGACAGATGATTGCCGGTGCCAATATCTTTGTATACGACCATGAGAAGTTTACTCCGGCAGATATTCTGCAAAAGATTCATGATTATCACATCACTTCGTTGTGTGCACCTCCTACGATTTATCGTTTTCTGATTCGGGAAGACTTGTCGAAATATGATTTGTCTTCACTGGAATATTGTACGACGGCGGGCGAGGCGTTGAACTATTCTGTATATGAGACTTTCAAGCGTATTACGGGTATTCGTCTGATGGAAGGATTCGGACAGACCGAAACGGCATTGACTCTGGCTACTTTCCCGTGGATGGAACCGAAACCGGGAAGTATGGGCGTGCCTAATCCGCAGTATGATATTGACTTGCTGAAACCAGACGGCCGTTCAGCGGAAGATGGAGAACAGGGACAGATTGTGGTACGTACGGATAAAGGCAAACCGCTTGGCTTGTTCAAGGAATATTATCGTGATGCTGAACTTACCCGTGAGGCTTGGCACGATGGTATCTATTACACGGGCGATGTGGCTTGGCGTGACGAAGACGGTTATTACTGGTTCGTAGGACGTGCCGACGATGTCATCAAGAGCTCCGGTTACCGTATCGGTCCGTTCGAAGTGGAAAGTGCCTTGATGACGCATCCGGCGGTTGTGGAATGTGCCATTACCGGTGTGCCCGATGAAATCCGCGGTCAGGTGGTAAAAGCTACTATCGTATTGGCAAAGGACTACAAGCAGAAGGCCGGACCGGAACTGATCAAGGAATTGCAGGACCATGTGAAACGGGTGACAGCTCCTTACAAGTATCCGCGTGTCATTGAGTTTGTGGATGAACTGCCGAAAACCATCAGTGGAAAAATCCGCCGTGTGGAAATCCGTCAGAAGGACAATAATTAAATGATAAAAAATACTATCTTTGCATCGATACTTAAATTTTATGTAGAATGATGCAAATGAAAGGAAAGTTTTTTATTAATCTAGCATCTGTATTAAGTTTCTTTGCGATTTCTGGTGAGCTGACGGCACAGGTCGTAAAGCATGAGCGGTTACTCTCTTTTGAAGAAGCTGTACCGCAGGAACTCTCCGGCGCAGGGTCGACTTTATCTCTTAGTGATGAACACTATAAAGATGGAAGCCGTTCCCTGCGTTGGACGTATAAACCGGGGGCTGTCCTTTCCCTGAAAAAGGATTTGAAGTTTGAAACGAAAGATCCGACGGGAAAAGATACGTATCTGTCGGCTTTTATTGTATGGGTGTATAACGAGAAGGCAGTGGATAAGAAAATAACCTTTCAATTCTTGAAGGATGGAAAGGTATGTACATCTTTCCCCTTCGGTATTAACTTTACCGGATGGCGTGCGGCATGGGTTTGCTATGAACGTGATATGGAAGGTACGCCGGAAGAAGGTATGAATGAGTTGAGGATACTGGCACCAGATGTAGAAGGGGAACTTTTTATCGATCATCTGATTCCGGCCAGCAAGGTAGACGCGCGTCAGCAGGCTGCCGATGCACAGGTGCCTTTTGTACATAAAGGAACGACCAATCACTGGCTGGTGATTTATCCGCATTCATTGTGGAAGTCGGATTTGCCTTTGAAACCGGTTTCAGAAAAAGAGCTTCAGGATATGCACCTGATGGAAAAGCGCTATCGGGATTTGATTTATACACCGGGTAAATTGTCTCAAAAACAGATTGATAATATCCGTCGCAAGTTCGATGCTTATAAGATTGTATATAAAAATGGTAAAGTAAGCGGACTGCCTATTTTTATGGTACGTCAGTCGGAAGCATACGAGCGTATGATTCCTCATTGGGATAAGGACATGTTTACGAAGTTGGGCATGGAAATGAAAGCCTATTTTGACCTGATGAAAACCATTGCCGTGGCATATCACAACGCGCAGGACGCACAGGTGAAACAGGAAATGCGCCAGAAATTCATGGCTATGTATGACCATATTACTGACCAGGGAGTGGCTTACGGAAGCTGCTGGGGAAACATACATCATTATGGATACAGTGTACGCAGTTTGTATCTTTCTTATTTCCTGATGAAGGATGTGCTGCGTGAAGAAAATCGTTTGGCAGAAGCGGAAGCTACCATGCGCTGGTATGCCATTACGAATGAAGTATATCCAAAGCCAACCGGAAACGGTATTGACATGGATTCCTTTAATACACAGACTTCCGGACGTATTGCCAGCATTCTGATGATGGAGGATACGCCGGAAAAACTTCGTTACTTGCGTGCCTTCTCACGCTGGATTGACTACGGATGCCGTCCGGCTCCGGGATTGGCAGGTGCCTTCAAGAGTGACGGGGCTGCTTTCCATCACCGTAATAACTATCCTGCGTATGCGGTTGGAGGTCTGGACGGAGCAACTAACATGATTTACCTGATGAGCGGAACGACTTTTGCGGTATCTGAACTGGCTCATCAGACTGTAAAAGATGTGTTGCTGACCATGCGTTTCTATTGTAACCAGCAACAGTTCCCGCTGTCGATGTCGGGACGTCATCCCAATGGAAAAGGAAAGCTGATTCCGGTACAGTATGCCATGATGGCTATCTCTGGAACTCCTGACGGAAAAGAAAAGTATGATGCCGATATGGCTGCTGCTTACCTGCGTCTGGTAAGAGAACCGGCAAAACCGGGTGTCAATGAACCGGATTATTTGCCGCAGGCACCGGCCGGACTGGAGCGTAAACTGGAGAAGAAACTGCTGAAGGCAGGCTTTACTCCTGAAAAAGACCCGCAGGGAAATTTAGCGTTGGGATATGGTTGTGTGTCTGTACAGCGACGGAACAACTGGGCGGCAGTGGTACGTGGTCATTCACGTTACTTATGGGATGCCGAGCATTACCTGGATGCCAATTTTTACGGACGATACTTGGGGTATGGCAGCATGCAGGTGCTGACTGCTCAACCGGGAGAAAGAGTTACTTTTACAACGAGCGGCTGGCAGGAAAACGGATTCGACTGGAACCGGATTCCGGGTGCTACTTCCATTCATCTGCCTTTTGACCAGTTGCGTGCGAAAGTGCTGAATGTGGATGCTTTTTCCGGAATGGAAGAAATGCTGTATTCTGATGAGGCGTTTGCCGGAGGACTTTCTCAAGAACGTGAGAATGGTAATTTTGGTATGAAGTTGCACGAACATGATAAGTACAACGGTTCGCACCGTGCGCGGATTTCGTATCATTTCTTTGGAAATACCATCGTAGCCCTTGGTTCTGACATTGAGAATGTTAATCAAGACTATCCAACAGAAACCACTGTATTCCAGCTGGCTGCCATTACACCGGAAGAAAAAGCATATTGGGACAGCTGGAAAGATAACGGACATACGTATCTGGCTCCTAATGGAGTGGGGTATTATGTACCGGGAAATGTACAGTTTGAAAAGAACTTCCCTCAGGTAACAGTCGGTGAACGTAGTGTAAAACCGACTTCCGGCGATTGGGTATCTTTGGTGTTCAATTATGGAAAAGCACCTCAGGGAGCTTCGTATGAATATGCGGTGTTACCGCAGACTGATGAACAGGGTTTGACACAGTTTGCTAAACAGCCGACTTATCAAGTGTTGCAGAAAGACCGGAATGCACATATCGTGACTTCCAGCGTAGCACACTTGACTTCATACGTGCTTTTTGAGACTCCACAGAAGACTTTGCCAGGTGATTTCATTGAGAAGGCGGATACTTCTTGTCTGGCCATGGTAAAGCAGGTGGACAAGAAAAAACTGGTGTTGACCGTAGCACAACCGGATATGGCCTTCTATCGCGGTCCGAGTGATGAGGCTTTTGATGAAAATGGCAAACGTATTGAACGCAGTATTTATTCTCGTCCGTGGATTGATGACGAGAGTAAGGAGATTCCGGTGACCATCACCTTGAAAGGGAAATGGAATATGGCATCTCATCCTGCCGTGAAGGTGCTGGAATCGGATAAGAAACACACCGTATTGCAGTTTACTTGCCGTGAAGGAAAGAGCTATGATGTGCAGCTTTCCCAATAGAATACTGTAAGGTATACATACACAAAAAGCCGGAGTGACGAGTTGAATGCTCCGGCTTTTTGTGTGTTTGTATGATGGATAGTTAGTTGCGTGAATCGGCTCCCCACATCATTTTCTCGCGTAAGGTATTGAAGAAAGAGTGGTGGCAGCGCTTGACGATGCGGATGAAGTATTCTCCCCTCCGGATAGTGAGTCGGGTACCTTCACGGAAGGTTTCACTTCGACCATCGATGGCAATCAGGAAATTATGGCTGCGGCTTTCTACATCCAATGTGACTTCCCACTCGTCACGAATAACAATGGGACGTACGTTTAAACTGTGTGGAGCTACGGGAGTCAGGCTGATGGTACCACTCTGAGGCACTAAAATCGGACCGCCTACGCTGAGGGAGTAGCCTGTAGAACCGGTAGGGGTGGCCACAATCAGGCCGTCTGCCTGATACACATTCAACAGTTCCCCATTGATATAGGCACGGATGGTAATCATGGAAGAACTGTCGCGTTTCAGAATGGCGATTTCATTCAGCCCGTAAGGATAGCCTTTTAGTACCTGACCGTTGCAGGTGAGTTTCAGCACCCTTCGTGGTTCTGCCAGATACATTCCCTGATAAATCTCATCGAAAGTTTCCTCCATCTGGTCGGGTGAAATATCGGCCAGAAATCCCAGACGTCCGGTATTGATACCTAATATGGGGATTTCCTTGTTGCCAACCAGGCTGGCTGTTTTCAGAAATGTACCGTCTCCTCCCACACTAAGTGCCATGTCAGCTGTAAAATCATGTCCGTTGAAGATTTCTAAATTGGTTAAATCTGCGTTTGTGTGCAGGCGAAGGAACTCATAAAACTCACGATGGATACAGATGTGTGCCTCCTTGCGCCGGAGGATTTCCAGCAGATGGGTTACATGAGCCGATTTATGCTCCTGATACGTATTTCCAAAGAGGGCGAATTTCATCTTCCGCTGCATAGAATGTGTCTTTTTTATCAATCTTTTTAAGAATAAACATGTCAAGTTTCTCGTAAAACCTGCTAACTTTGCACGTTGTTGATGCAAAGATAGTGAAAGGCGAGAGCAGAGACAAACGGAAAACAAAGTTTTTCGATTGGACTATGCCGAGCCGTCTCCTGTCTTCTTAAAAGATAACGAAATTCATGAAATATGACTAAATTAAGTGTGAATATAAATAAGGTGGCTACGCTTCGTAATGCACGAGGTGGAAACAACCCTGATGTAGAGAAAGTAGCGCTGGACTGCGAGCAGTTCGGGGCGGAAGGTATCACGGTTCACCCGCGTCCGGATGAACGTCATATCCGGTATGCGGATGTATATGCCTTGCGCCCGGTGTTGAAGACTGAGTTCAATATCGAAGGATATCCTTCGAAAGAGTTTATTGACCTGGTACTGAGAGTAAAACCTACACAGGTGACTTTGGTGCCGGATGCTCCTGACCAGATTACTTCGAACTGTGGCTGGGATACCAAGACGCATCAGGCTTTCCTGACAGAATTGATGGATACGTTCGGTGAAGCAGGCATACGTACCTCTATTTTTGTAGGCACAGACCTGGAACTGATTGAGTATGCGGCCAAGACAGGAGCCGACCGTGTGGAATTGTACACGGAACCTTATGCATCACTCTATCCCAAGAATCCGGAAGCAGCCGTGGCTCCTTTTATAGAAGCGGCTGAGAGAGTACATAAACTAGGAATGGGATTGAATGCCGGACACGATTTGAGTCTGGTGAACTTAAAATATTTCTATGATAATATCCCTTGGCTGGATGAAGTTTCTATTGGTCACGCACTGATTTGTGATGCACTTTATTTAGGATTAAAGAAAACCATTGAAGAATATAAAAATTGCCTTCGTTAAATTATGATGACATTAACTTTACTGGCTGCCGCACAAGCTGTAGCCGATACGATGGCCGGAGCAAATCCGGTGTTGACTCCGGTTGCGTCGGGTGAACCGCAGATGAATCTTTGGGATATGGCCTGCAAAGGAGGCTGGATTATGATCGTACTGGCTTTGATGTCGGTAATTGCTTTTTATATTTTCTTTGAACGCGCGGTGGCTATCCGCAAGGCTGGAAAAGACGATCCTTTGTTTATGGACCGTATCCGTGATTATATCAAATCGGGAGAAATCAAATCGGCTATCAATTATTGCCGCATTACGAACACTCCTTCTGCACGTATGATTGAGAAGGGTATTACTCGTATGGGACGTCCGGTTGCCGATGTGCAGGCTGCCATTGAAAATACCGGAAACATTGAAGTGGCCAAGCTGGAAAATGGTTTGTCTATTATGGCTACCATTTCAAGCGGGGCTCCGATGTTGGGATTCTTGGGTACGGTAACCGGTATGGTACGTGCCTTCTGGAATATGGCCAATGCCGGAAATAACATTGATATTACCCTTTTGTCAAGTGGTATTTATGAGGCCATGATTACTACGGTAGGTGGACTGGTCGTAGGTATTGCTACGATGTTTGCTTATAATCATCTGGTGTATCGTGTAGATAAGGTAGTAAGTCAGATGGAAGCACGTACGTTGGCTTTCATGGATTTGCTGAATGAACCGACTGAAAAATAATCGCGTATGGCTTTAAAGAGAAGACAGAAAATATCACCCAGCTTCAGCATGTCGTCTATGACCGACTTGATTTTCCTGCTGCTGATATTTTTTATGATTACTTCCACCATGGTATCGCCGAATGCCATCAAGGTGCTTCTGCCGCAAGGTTCGGAGCAGACTTCGGCCAAACCTATGGCACGGGTGATTATAGATAAGGACTTGAATTATTACGGGGCTTTCGGTAACGAAGATGAAATGCCGCTGGCCATTGATGAAGTGACCGCCTTTCTTCAGGAGTGTGCCCGGAAAGAACCGGAAATGTATGTGGCATTGTATGCCGATGAATCGATTCCTTATCGGGAAATCGTGCGGGTGCTGAATATTGCGAACGAGAATCATTTTAAGATGGTCCTGGCGACTCGCCGTCCGGATAAAAACTAAAACAGAGTAACGTTGAAAAAAAATAAGGTAATCGGAATTGTATGTACGGTGGCTTTGCACGTGCTGGTGCTGCTGTTGCTGTTTCTTCTGAAGCTGACTGTTCCGGCAGAGCAGGAGGAAGGCGGTGTACCCGTCATGTTAGGCAATACGGAACTGGCTGCAGGTGATGCCGACCCTTATACGATGACCGAGGTGGATGTCATGCCGTCGGAAGCTCCTTCTTCTGCACCGGAAGCTGCAGCAGAGCCAGAGGTGGAACAGCCCATGATTACGCAGCAGGATGAACCTTCTTTGCAGGTGAAGAAAGAAAAGCCTAAAACAGAGACGAAGAAGGAACAACCTAAAAAGACACCGGTAAAGACTGAAACGCAGAAAGTGAATAAGCCGAAGGAGAAAACAGAGGCTGAAAAACGGGCGGAAGCAGAAAAAGCGGCGGCTCAGGCTGCGGCTAACGCTATTGCCGGGGCATTTGGAAAAGGTTCTCAGATGGGAAGTAAAGGAAATACCACCGGAGCCGGACTGCAGGGTAGTCCTGCGGGCAACTCTTCTACGGGAAAAACGAGCGGTGTAGGTGGTTATGGCACATTCGACCTGAATGGGCGAACTTTGGGAAGTGGAAAACTTCCTGTACCCGTCTACAATGTGCAGGATGAAGGACGTGTGGTTGTAACCATTGTGGTGAATCCAGCCGGACAGGTCATCAGTACCAGCATTAACAAACGGACGAACACAGTGAATCCGGCGTTGCGAAGAGCGGCGGAAGAGGCAGCTCGAAAAGCACGCTTTAATGCGGTGGATGGGGTAAATAATCAGAGTGGTACCATTACGTACTACTTTAAGTTGAAATAAAACTTTTAATTCTAAATAGTAGATTTATGAAAGCAGTTTGTATCTTTTTGGCTGAAGGTTTCGAGGAAATGGAAGCCATGTTTCCGTTGGATATTATGCGCAGAGGCGGATTGAACGTAAAAACGGTGTCTGTCACTGGAAACAAGACGGTCATCAGTTCTCATCAGGTACCCATTGTGGCTGATTTGTTGTTCGAAGAACTGAAGGAGGAAGAGGTAGAAATGATTGTTCTTCCTGGTGGACTGCCGGGTGCTACTAACCTGGATGCACATGCCGGATTGGACAAACTGATAATGAGCTTTGCGGCTGCCGGAAAACCGTTGGCTGCTATTTGTGCTGCTCCGATGGTATATGGCAAGCGCGGTTTGCTGAAAGGCAAGAAAGCTACTTGCTATCCGGGCTTCGATAAGTTCCTGGAAGGAGCAGAATACACAGGAAATATGGTAGAAGTAGTCGACAACTTCATTTTGGGTAAAGGTCCGGGTGCTGCACCTGCCTTTGGCTTTACTATCTTGGAGAAATTTGCAGGAGCAGAAAAAGCACTCGAAGTGAAAAAAGGAATGTTGTTGGCTTAATGAAGAAATATGTGATAGTGGTAGCGGGAGGAAAAGGCCTGCGTATGGGGGGAGAGATTCCCAAACAATTCATTCCAGTCAAAGGAAAGCCGGTATTGATGCGTACGCTGGAGACTTTTCATGCCTGTGACCCGAATATTGAACTGATTGTGGTGCTTCCGGTGGAACAGCGTTCCTACTGGGAGCACCTTTGTGCTGAATATGGCTTTGCGTTGCCTCACCGTATTGCGGCAGGTGGAGAAACCCGTTTCCATTCCGTGAAGAACGGACTGGCACTGGTGGAAGAAGACGGTGTGGTCGGTGTGCACGATGGGGTACGTCCTTTCGTCTCTGCCGAAGTCATTGCGAATTGTTATGCGCAGGCAGCCACTTTGCAGGCTGTAGTTCCGGTAACAGATGTGGTGGAAACAGTCCGTCATTTGTTGCCTGAAGGAGGAAGTGAGACTGTATCACGCAATGACTACAAGCTGGTGCAGACTCCTCAAGTCTTCACTGTGGAATTATTGAAACGGGCCTATGCGCAGGATTATAAGCCCTTCTTTACCGACGATGCTTCGGTGGTGGAAGCATTGGGACAGCCGGTACATCTGGTTTCCGGCAATCGGGAGAACATCAAACTCACCACGCCTTTTGACTTGAAAGTAGCAGAATCTCTTATCGATGACTAATGTTTGACTTATCCACACGCGATGTGAAATATTTGCCAGGGGTAGGGCCGCAGCGGGCGGCCATACTGAATAAGGAATTGAACATCTATTCCTTACGCGACCTGTTGTATTATTTCCCATACAAGTATGTGGACCGCAGTCGTCTGTATTACATCCATGAGATAGACGGCAACATGCCTTACATCCAGTTGCGCGGACGGATTCTGAGTTTTGAGATATTCGGAGAAGGCCGTCAGCGTCGATTGGTAGGACATTTCTCCGATGGTACGGGAGTGGTGGACTTAGTGTGGTTCCAAGGATTGAAGTATATCACCGGAAAATATAAGGCCAACGAAGAATACATTGTGTTTGGTAAGCCCACGGTTTTCAACGGGCGTATCAACGTGGCGCATCCCGATATTGACCCGGCACAGGAACTGACTCTTTCTACCATGGGGCTTCAGCCTTATTACAACACTACGGAAAAGATGAAGCGTACCAGCCTGAATTCTCATGCGCTGGAAAAGCTGATGAAAAATCTTTTTCAGGCCTTGCAGAAGGAGAGTTTTGAGGAAACGCTAAGTCCCTCTTTAATTGCGGCACATCAGCTGATGCCCCTGACCGATGCGTTGTATAATATTCATTTCCCGCAGAATCCGGAACTTCTTCGTAAGGCACAGTATCGCTTGAAATTTGAGGAACTGTTTTACGTACAGCTTAATATTCTCCGTTATACCAAAGAACGTCGCAATAAATTTCGTGGACTGGTATTCGAACGGGTGGGTGAAATTTTCAATACCTTTTATGCACATCACCTGCCTTTCCAGTTGACAGGGGCACAGAAACGTGTAATCAAGGAAATGCGTCGCGACATGGGTAGCGGACGACAGATGAACCGTCTGTTGCAGGGCGATGTGGGTAGTGGAAAAACATTAGTAGCCCTGATGACCATGCTGATAGCCTTAGATAACGGATTCCAGGCCTGTATGATGGCTCCGACGGAAATTCTTGCCACACAGCATTATGAAACCATCCGTCGCTTTCTGAATGGGATGTCTGTACGGGTGGAACTGTTGACTGGCAACGTGAAAGGCAAACGCCGTGAAGCAATTCTCCGCGACTTATTAACAGGGGATGTGCATATCTTGATTGGTACGCATGCCGTGATTGAAGATACCGTCAACTTCTCTTCTTTGGGACTGGTGGTGATTGATGAACAACACCGTTTTGGAGTAGCTCAGCGGGCCAAGTTGTGGGCTAAGAATACCCGTCCTCCTCATGTACTGGTTATGACAGCCACTCCGATTCCCCGTACGCTGGCCATGACTTTGTATGGCGATTTGGATGTATCGGTCATTGATGAGTTGCCTCCCGGCAGAAAGCCTATTCAGACCATTCATCAGTTTGACAACCGCCGGAAAAGCATGTACGAGTTCATGCGGAAACAGATTCAGGAAGGTCGTCAGGTATACATCGTGTATCCGTTGATACAGGAGAGCGAAAAGATGGACATCAAGAATCTGGAAGAGGGGTACATGCACATCTGCGAGGAGTTTCCTGAGTATAAGGTCAGCAAGGTGCATGGCAAGATGAAACCGGCCGAGAAAGAAGAAGAAATGCAGCGTTTCTTGGCCAACGAAACCCAGATTATGGTGGCTACTGCCGTGATAGAAGTCGGTGTGAATGTACCCAATGCCTCGGTGATGGCTATTGAGAATGCCGAACGCTTCGGACTTTCCCAACTCCACCAGTTGCGTGGGCGAGTAGGTCGTGGTGCCGACCAGTCCTATTGTATTTTAGTGACCGGATATAAGTTGACGGAAGAAACCCGCAAGCGCATTGAAATCATGGTACAGACCAATGATGGTTTTGAAATTGCCGAAGCCGACCTGAAACTACGTGGTCCCGGTGATTTGGAAGGTACTCAGCAGAGCGGGGTAGCCTTCGATTTGAAAATTGCGGACATCGCCAAAGACGGCCAGTTGTTGCAGTATGTCCGTGAAATAGCTGAACGCCTGCTGGATGATGACCCCGAAGGTGTGAAACCGGAAAATCAGATTATCTGGCAGCAGTTGAAAGAGCTTCGTAAGAAAAATGTGAACTGGTCTGTAATCTCTTGATTGTTAATATTATATGATTTATCCGGACGTGACCGGAAAAACGCAAGTACGTTTGGAGGTCAACGCCTTTACGTTTGTACTTAAACGTATTTGTGTTTCAGGTAAAATGAACTTACGTTCCGTTTGAAATGTACTTGCGTTTGGGGAAGGATATAAAAACTTTTCGTGTATCTTGTTGAAACGGGATAGTAAGGTCGCAAAAAATTACATGTATTCCGTAAAAGATTCCATTTTTTCGTGTATTTTGAGGCGGTACTTTTGAATTGGAGATGTTGTATCTCATTTTTTACTTTAACTAGGAAAAACAATGAATCGATTTACGGGAACAATTATATGTATGATGACGGGAGTGCTGGCTATGGCACAGCAGGTGTATGAACTGGATATGCCTGTCAAGGAAAAGACAATTTATAGTGGGCACCTGAAGCTGGGAGGAAGTAATCCTTCCGGTGAGCGTATTGAGGTAAACAGCTATTATATGTCGGTAGGGGGAAAGCCGGTTATTCCAGTAATGGGAGAGTTCCATTATAGCCGTTATCCGGAATGCCAGTGGGAAGAAGAAATCCTGAAAATGAAGGCAGGAGGAGTAACGGTGATTCCTACGTATGTATTCTGGAGTATCCACGAAGAAAAGGAAGGCGTATTTAATTGGGAAGGGAACCAGAATCTTCGTAAATTTTTGTCATTGTGTCAGAAACATAATATGTGGGCGGTGGTACGAATTGGCCCTTTCTGTCATGGGGAAATACGAAACGGAGGACTTCCCGACTGGTTGTTTGCCAAGCCCTTGGAAATTCGTTCGAACGATGCGAACTACCTGAAGTATGTGAAACGGCTTTATGAAGAGATTGGCCGACAGTTGGAAGGATTGTATTATAAAGACGGTGGAATGATTATCGGCACGCAGATAGAAAATGAACACCAGCATTCGGCGGCTCCTTGGGGAATTACATATCCGGGCGAACCGAAGGACATGACGTCGGCCACTTATGATGCCAATATTACGATGATAGGAGTGAGTGTACAGGACAAGAAAATCACGACGACTGATTTAGGTAACCTGCACATGAAAACGCTGAAAAAGATGGCCGAAGAGGCCGGAATTCAGACACCTTTGTACACAGCTACCGGATGGGGTAATGCAGCTGTAATCGGAGAGGAGGCCATTCCTGTGACGGCTGCCTATACGTATCCTTTCTGGGCCAAACCGGGTATGTCTCCTTTTTGCATGTTCAAGGATATTCAGAAGAATCCCGATTATGCACCGGTGCGTTATGACACCGAGAAATATCCTTCCTTCTGTGCAGAAATGGGAGTCGGCATTCAGATGATTTATACCCGCCGCCCTATTGTCACGGCTAAGGCCGCAGAGGCGTTGATGGTGCGTACGCTGGGGAGCGGTGCCAATGGCATCGGGTATTATATGTATCATGGAGGTTCTACTCCGAAAATGGGACCTACGGCCTTTTTCAGCGATGAACCGATGGGAATGCCCAAGATATCGTATGATTTTCAGGCTCCCTTGGGAGAATTTGGTTTGGAACATGGCTCTTATCGTGCGTTGCGCCTGTTGCATCTGTTCCTGAACGATTTCTCCAGTCACCTGGCACCGATGGAAACGGTGCTTCCGAAAGGATATGAACAAATGACTCCAGATAATCGGGAAACGTTGCGATATGCGGCACGGGTAAAAGGAAAATCGGGTTTCGTATTTATGGTAAACTTTCAAGACCACGATACAGCTCGGGTAGACCAGAAAGATTTGTGCTTACGGCTGAAGTTTGCGGATGAAACACTTCGTATTCCTTCGCAAGGTACGTTTACTCTGCCGAAAGATGAGAGCCTGATTCTGCCGTTTAATTTTCAGATGGAGGATGCCTTATTGAAGTATGCCACCGCCCAGTTATTGCTGAAACTGGATGACAAGGGGACAGACCATTACTTTTTCTTTGTGCCGGAAGGTATTCAACCGGAATTTGTGTTTGACAAGACTACGGTAGCCGGAAAACATTGTTATACTCCGGAAGCAGGCTTAAAAAGTACGTTTACGGTGAAGACATCTGGTGGAAAACGGTTTAAAGTAACCACGTTGACCCGCGAACAGGCTTTGAATGCTTGTAAAATCAACGGTAAGTTGTTGATAACTTCTTCCATGGTGCTGCCGGAAGCAGGAAGAGTACGGTTGCTGAATATGGGAGATCCGGTGTTCCGTTATGTAGAATATCCTTCGGCAAAAGGTTTTAAGGAACAGATGAAAGAAGTTCCTTCCGTACAGCCCGGATATACCTTCCGTAAGGTTGGAAGCCGTCGGCTGGCAGTCCGTTTTTCCGGAAAGGAATATCCTCAGGTAAATGACTATTTCTTGCGGCTGGATTATACAGGCGACATGGCCATGGCTTTCTTGAAGGGTGAGCTGGTGTTGGATCACTTTTATTATGGAGCCCCTTGGCAGATTAGTCTGAAACGTTTCCAGCAGGAGCTGACTGATGAGGAACTGAGTTTTTACATTCGTCCGTTGCGGAAAAATGCACCTTTCCTGTCTGATTTGCCGGGAGAAGCTGTTCCTGATTTTTCCAAAGGTTCGGTAGTTCGGGTTGATTCAGTGCAGGTTGTTCCGCAATATGTGACTACTTTGCAATGGTAAAGCGAAAAACAGACAGGGCGGTACCTGAGAAATAAAGGTATCGCCCTGCTTGTTTTTATAATACTATACTCTCTTATAGAATCAGTTCATAATCTACAATTCCTAACCACTTCCCGAATTTACGGCCTACTTCCCGAAAATAAGATACCTTTTCAAACCCTAACTTTTCGTGCAGGGCGTAGCTGGCTTCGTTACCTTCGGTGATGCAGGCTATCAGGGCATGCAGTCCGTAGCGGCGGCATTCTTCTATTAGATACAGCATCAGTTCTTTTCCGATACCTTTTCCGGTATGCGAAGGAGCTAGGTAGATGGTGGTCTCTGCGCTTTGGTTGTAAGCAGCCTTTTCTTTCCATCCGTGCACGTAGCAGTAGCCGGCAATCTGCCCTTCCGTCTCATATACGAAATACGGATATTTCTCACTGATGTGCTGGATACGTGTCCACATTTCCTCTTCGCTCACCGGTTCCAGTTCAAAGGTGATGGTAGTGTGGGCGATGTAATGATTATAGATGGCAGTGATGGCCGGTGTATCTTCTTTGCGTACCTTTCGAATCATATTAAAGTATTAAGCCAAGGGTGAGTAATAATCCAAAAATAAGCATGTTGCGGGAGGTTTCTCCCAAGATTCCGTTCAGGGCTTTTCCGCGGTAGATACGGGCCATGTGCTGGGTGGTCAGAATGTGTGGAATCAGGTACAGCTGGGGTAGCAGTACGGCATAGATTTTCCCGATTTCCAGGAAGTAGAAGCAGCACCAGCAGGCCGCTAGTCCTAACAGAAAGTAAAGAATCAGTCCGGCTTTGGCACCCAAGCGTACCACAATGGTTTTCTTGCCGCTGATAGCATCCTGTTCACGGTCGCGGAAGTTATTAATCATCAGCAGGGTGTCGATGATGAGGCCGCAGGCCAGTGAAGCCATGGTGACAGACATGTTCCAGTCGTGTGCCATGACATAGTAGGTACATCCCACGGGTACGAAGCCAAAGAAGACAAGTACCAGCAAGTCACCCCATCCGTGATAAGCCAGCGGATATGGTCCGGCGGTGTAGAGGAAGGCAAAGATAATACAGGCAATACCAACTGGAATCATTTCCAGTCCTCCGTAGTAAAGCAGGCAAAGTCCGGTGATTCCTGCTAACAGGGTGGTACAGGCAATTCCGGCTTTCATGGCCTTGGCGCTGATCCATCCTTGTGCACAGGCGCGTTCCGGTCCCAGCCGGTCTTCGCGGTCGCTGCCTTTCAGAAAATCAAACAAGTCGTTGATGAAGTTGGCGTCAATTTGCATCAGAAACGCAAACAGAAAGCAAAGCAGGGCAGGCGTTAATTGAAAGTGACCGTAAATAAAGGCCAGCGCACAGCCCAGCATGACGGGTATGGCAGCACCGGTCAGTGTCTTGGGGCGGGCAGCCAACAGCCAGGCTTTTATGGAATTGGTTTTGACGTTTGTCATTGTGGATTGATTTTTAGTTTTTCGTCCGGCAAAGTTAGGCATTTTTTTACGACCTTTGTCACGACCGGATAGTTATATGTATTTTAAAATGATGAAACGATTGAACTTGCTGGCAGGTTACCTGGTGGTGCTGTGTGTCCTGCTTTCTTCTTGTGCTACGGCTTCTTTTTCCAAATATAAAGGCGTGGGGCGTGTAAAGCGCTATGATTTCTACAGTGCCCAGTTGCCCGATTCTTTCGATGGTTTTCGTGTGGCTTTTGCTTCCGATTTTCATTACGAGAGTCGGTTTACCGCCCGTCGTTTACCGGGTATGTGCCAGGCACTTCGTTCGCTGGATGCGGATGTGTTGCTCCTGGGAGGTGACTACCGAGGACGCAACGGAGGAGATGTGACGCAACTCTTTCAGGCGCTGAAGACGGTGGAAACACCCTGTGGAACGTATGCCGTGATGGGAAATCACGAACGCGGGCAGGCTGACTCGCTGGCACGGAAGGCCATGCTGGAAACTGGGGTACATTTACTGGAGCACGAAGTGGATACCTTGTGGAGAGGAAAGGAATACATTTTGCTGTGCGGCATCCGTAACCCGTTTGACTTGAAACAGAACGGGGTGTCACCTACCTTGGCATTGCGGGAAGAAGATTTCGTACTGATGTTGGTGCATACACCCGATTATGTGGAGGATGTGAATGTGGCGCACACCGATTTGGCACTGGCCGGACATACGCACGGGGGACAAATCAGTTTGTTCCGCCGATGGACGCCGGCACATTTTTCCAAATACGGCAACCGTTTCCTGACGGGGTTGAAGTATAACAGTGCGGGTATTCCGGTTATTATTACCAATGGACTGGGCACCTCCCGCAAGGATGTGCGCTTGTTTACACCGAGCGAGGTGGTGCTGGTGGTGCTGCACAAAAAGAAATGATTACCGGTACAATCCTTTTTCCTGAATAATTCTGAATACTTCCGGATGCAGGAAATAGCGCAGGTCTTTTCCTTCCCGGATGCCTTTGCGGATAAAGGTCGAACTGATTTCGATAAGGGGAGTTTGTACGACTCTGACATGAGGAGGCAGACTGGCTGTATCCTCCAAGGGATAACCCTGGCGCGGATAGACCAGAATGTGGTGGTGGCGGATGATTTCTTCGGGCGACCGCCAGCGGTCGAAAGCCTGCCAGTTGTCGGCACCGATAATCAGGTGAAACTCCCGGTCAGGATAACACTCGGCCAGTTTATCAAGGGTATGGATAGTGTATGAGGGACGTGGAAGCTGGAACTCAAAGTCGGATGCGCGGAAATGGGGGTATCCTGCCACGGCAGCTTCTACCATTTTCAGCCGCAGATGGTCGTCGAGCAACGTCTCGTTCTGTTTAAACGGGTTCTGAGGAGTGACTAAAAACCATACCTCCTCCAGTCCCCCATATTCACACAGGTAGTTGGCAAGTGCCAGATGGCCTGTATGGATAGGGTTGAAGGAACCTCCGAAAAGTCCGGTTTTTATTTGAGGCTTTTCTTCCATTGTTTGTAGTTGAGTATCTGCCAGGCAGCTACCAGCAGCATGGCTACGGCAATGATGTATTCTTCTTTTGCTACGGCCACCACCCCTACGGCAATGGCTGCCAGCCCGATGACGATACAAAGTATGGTCATCATGAACATGATTTTCTTTGGGTCTTTAGGCATATCAGCAAATTTATTGTTGAATAAAATCGCGAATGGTCTTCAAGGCTTCTGCTTGAGCCTTTTCCAAATTGTCATTGACAATCACTACATCGAATTTTTCGGCATAGCTCAGCTCGAAGGTAGCTTTTGCCAGACGGCTTTCGATAACTTCGGGTGCGTCGGTACCACGGCCGGTCAGTCGCTTGCGGAGCTCTTCGAGTGAAGGCGGCTGGATAAATACAGATAGTGCGCGGTCGCCGTAGAATTTCTTGATATTGCATCCGCCTACTACGTCGACATCGAAAATTACATTCTGTCCGGCTGCCAGCTGTTTTTCTACCTGTGCTTTCAGTGTGCCATAGAAACGGTCCTTGTACACCTCTTCGTATTCCAGAAACTCATCGTTGGCGATACGCTGCTTGAATTCTTCTGGTGTCAGGAAGAAGTATTCCACTCCGTTCTGCTCTGTGCCACGGGGCGCGCGGCTGGTGGCAGAGATGGAGAAGGCCAGATTCAGGTTCTGTGTCAGCAAGTAATTGATAATGGTGGATTTACCAGAGCCGGAGGGGGCTGAAAAAATAATAAGTTTGCCTGCCATATTCTTTTTTACATTACGTTCAACACTTGTTCCTTAATCTGTTCCAGTTCGTCTTTCATCTGCACCACGATGTTCTGCATTTCGGCATGGTTCGACTTACTGCCGGTGGTATTGATTTCACGTCCCATTTCCTGAGC
>CAMFND010000155.1 GCA_945965395.1 uncultured Bacteroides sp. | reverse complement strand
AATTATGGCTGAAGCTATTGACATTCGTGAATTGAATGAACGAATCGAACGCCAGAGCGCGTTTGTGACAAACCTGATGGAGGGAATGAATCAGGTAATCGTAGGTCAAAAACATCTTGTCGAATCTTTATTGATTGGGTTGCTTTCTGACGGACATATTCTGCTGGAAGGTGTTCCGGGATTGGCAAAGACCTTGGCAATCAAAACCCTTGCTTCATTGATCGATTCAAAATACAGTCGTGTGCAGTTTACTCCTGACTTGCTGCCGGCCGATATCATCGGTACGATGATTTACAGTCAGAAGGATGAGCAGTTCGTTGCCAACAAAGGACCGGTTTTTGCCAACTTTGTACTGGCCGATGAAATTAACCGTGCACCGGCTAAAGTACAGAGTGCCTTGCTCGAGGCCATGCAGGAACGTCAGGTGACACTGGGTAAGCAGACTTTTGCACTTCCGAAGCCTTTCCTGGTAATGGCTACACAGAACCCGATTGAACAAGAAGGAACTTATCCGTTGCCTGAAGCACAGGTAGACCGTTTCATGCTGAAGGTGATTATTGATTATCCGAAGCTGGAAGAAGAAAAGAAGATTATCCGTCAGAACATCAACGGAGAACGTACGGAGGTTCGTCCTATTTTGAAGGCAGAAGACATTATTGCTGCCCGCGAAGTGGTTCGTCAGGTATACCTGGATGAAAAGATTGAACAGTACATTGCAGACATCGTATTTGCTACCCGTTATCCGGAAAAATACGACTTGAAAGAGCTGAAGGGCTTGATTGGCTTTGGAGGTTCTCCTCGTGCTTCTATCAACCTGGCACTGGCTGCACGCAGTTACGCTTTCATCAAACGTCGTGGGTACGTGATTCCGGAAGATGTGAGAGCCGTGGCTCATGACGTGCTTCGTCACCGTATCGGACTGACTTATGAAGCAGAAGCTACCAACGTGACTTCTGATGAAATCGTCAGCAAGATTCTGAACAAGGTTGAAGTGCCCTGATGCGCTGATACTTGTAACGGTTGCAGACGGGGAAGAGAGTTCCCGTCGGCTTTTATTCGCAGTCGGAAGGCTGCATGATTATAAATGACTAAGCTGTGTTCCTTTGGTTGCTCCAGGGGAACACGGTCAAATATTAAAGGAATGGAGACAAGTGAACTTTTAAAGCGTGTCCGTCAGATTGAAATCAAGACCCGGGGACTTTCGAGCAATATTTTTGCCGGTCAGTATCATTCGGCCTTCAAAGGGCGTGGTATGGCCTTTTCAGAGGTCCGCGAGTATCAGTATGGGGATGACGTGCGCGATATTGACTGGAATGTGACCGCTCGCTTCGACAAACCATTCGTGAAAGTCTTTGAGGAAGAACGTGAACTTACGGTCATGTTGCTGGTGGACGTGTCCAACAGTTTGGATTTTGGTACCATTCAGCAGCTGAAGAAAGAAATGGTGACGGAGATTGCGGCTACAATCGCCTTTTCCGCCATTCAGAACAATGATAAAATCGGCGTGATTTTCTTTTCCGACCGTATCGAGAAATTTATCCCTCCCAAGAAGGGCCGCAAGCATATTCTGTATATTATTCGTGAACTGCTTGATTTCAAGCCGGAAAGTCAGCGCACCAATTTGCAGTGTGCCATCGAGTACCTGACGAATGTGCTGAAGAAACGCTGTACGGCCTTTATGCTGAGTGACTTTATTGACGAACGTGATTTCCAGAATGCGTTGACGATTGCCAACCGGAAACACGATGTGGTAGCTGTGCAGGTGTACGACCGTCGTATGGAAGAACTTCCAGACGTGGGACTGATGCACGTGCGTGATGCGGAAACTGGTCATGAGCAGTGGATTGATACTTCGTCGAAGGCATTGCGCAATGCACATCATGCCTGGTGGAAGGAAAAACAGCAGAAGCTGAATGACACATTTACTCACAGCAATGTGGATTCTGTATCTGTACGTACAGATCAGGATTATGTGAAGGCATTGCTGAATTTATTTGCAAAACGAAACTGACAGTTGACATGAGACATCTCTTATTATACTACTCAAAAATGATAAAGGCATGTTGCTGTGCTGTGTTGATTTTATGCTGTGCAACGGGCTTGAAAGCCCAGCAGGTGACGGTGGAAGCTACTATCGACTCCTTGCAGCTGCTCATTGGCGAGCAGGCGAAAATCAAATTGCAGGTCAGCATGGATGCCAACCAGAAATTGCGCTTGCCGTTGCTGCGTGATACACTGGTCAGGGGAGTGGAGATTCTGGATGTGGCCAAGCCCGACACGCAGCTGCTGAACGACAACAAGCGCTGGCTGGTGTCACAGGAATATACAGTGACTTCTTTTGATTCGGCTCTGTATTATCTTCCGCCGTTTGAAGTGCTGGTCAATGACAAGGCTTACCGTTCAAAGGCTTTGGCATTGAAAGTATACTCTATTCCGGTGGATACCTTGCATCCCGACCAGTTCTTTGGTCCGAAGTCCATTCAGGAAGTACCTCTTACCTGGGAAGATCTGGCACCGATGGTATATTCTATCCTGTTGCTGATTGCTTTGGGAGTGGTGACGGTCTTCTTTATCATTCGCTATCGTGACAATAAGCCTATCATCAAGATTATCAAGGTAGAACCTAAACTTCCGCCTCACCTGGCTGCCATGAAGAAGATTGAAACCATCAAGGCAGACAAGGTGGCCAAGCGTGAAGATCCGAAAGCTTATTATACGGAACTGACTGATGTCATCCGTATATATATAAAGGAGCGTTTCGGATTCAATGCCATGGAAATGACGTCTGCAGAAATTATCGAGCGTCTGTTGGAGGAGAAGGACAAGGAATCTATCCATGACCTGAAGGTGATGTTTGAAACGGCCGACCTGGTGAAGTTTGCGAAATATGCACCGCTGATGAATGAAAACGACATGAACCTGGTGAATGCGGTAGATTTCATCAACCAGACTAAGATAGAGGAAGATCCGAATGCCAAGAAGGAGCCGACGGAAATCAAAGTGGAGGAGAAGCGTTCCAAACAGGGACGAATTGCCTTGCTGTGCAGCATTGCCATTACGGGTGTGGCCGCACTGATTGCTTTGTATTTGTCTGTGCGCCATATCATCGACCTCTTTTTCTAATTTAATAATGAATTGAGACTATGATTTTTGCGAATATAGAATATCTGTTTCTGCTCTTGCTGCTGATTCCGTATATCGTGTGGTACGTGATGCGCCGCAAGAAGACGGAACCGACCATGCAGGTATCTACCACACGGATGTACATGCAGGCTCCGCGCAGTTGGAAGATTTATTTGCTGCATGCGCCGTTTGTGCTTCGTATCCTGACGTTTGTGATGATTGTGCTGGTACTGGCACGCCCGCAAACTACCGATAACTGGCAGAACACGGAGATTGAAGGTATTGACATCATGCTGGCGGTCGACGTGTCGACCAGTATGCTGGCCGAAGATTTGAAACCGAACCGTATTGAAGCGGCCAAGCAGGTAGCGGCAGAGTTTATCAACGGACGTCCGAACGATAATATCGGTCTGACTATCTTTGCGGGAGAAGCATTTACACAGTGTCCGCTGACAGTAGACCACGGAGTGCTGTTGAATCTGTTCCAGAGTGTGAGCTGCGACATGGTACAGCGCGGAATGATTGAAGACGGTACGGCACTGGGTATGGGACTGGCCAACGCGGTGAGTCGTCTGAAAGACAGCAAGGCCAAGTCGAAGGTCATTATCCTGCTGACGGATGGTGTGAACAACCGGGGAGACATTTCTCCGCTTACTGCGGCCGAAATAGCCAAGCAGTTTGGTATCCGTGTGTATACCATCGGTGTAGGAACTAACGGTACGGCACCTTATCCGATGCAGACGTACGCCGGTGTGCAGTATGTACAGATGCCGGTGGAAATCGACGAACAGACCATGAGCCAGATTGCCGGAACAACTAATGGAAATTATTTCCGTGCTACCAGCAATACGAAGCTGAAGGAAGTGTACCGTGAAATTGACAAACTGGAAAAAACGAAACTGAACGTGAAGGAATTCAGCAAACGTGAAGAAGCCTATGCGGTGTTTGCACTGATTGCATTCCTGAGCATCTTGCTTGAAATTCTTTTGCGGAATACAGTTTTGAAGAAAATACCTTAAAATAAGAAGTCATGTTTCGATTTGGAGAACCTCAATATTTGTATTTACTGATCGTGCTGCCCTTGCTGGCTGTGTTCTATTTTTATTCGAACTATCGCCGTCGCAAGAAGTTGCGCGAATATGGTAGTCCGGAGTTGCTGGCACATCTCATGCCGGATGTGTCGAAATATCGTCCGGACGTAAAATTCTGGTTGACGCTTTCTGCGCTGGCTATGGTTATTTTCATGCTGGCTCGTCCGCAGTTCGGTTCAAAGATGGAAACGGTGAAGCGTCAGGGTGTAGAAACGGTGGTAGCACTGGATATTTCAAACTCCATGCTGGCACAAGATGTCACTCCCAGTCGTCTGGAAAAATCGAAGAAGCTGATTTCCCGTCTGGTAGAGACCTTCAACAACGATAAAGTGGCTATGATTGTATTTGCAGGTGAAGCTTTCACACAGCTCCCGATTACGAGCGACTATGTATCGGCCAAGATGTTTCTGGAAACGATTTCTCCTTCCTTGATTACCACACAAGGTACGGACATCCGCGGGGCCATCGACCTGGCTATGAAGAGTTTCACTCCGAATGAAGGAGTAGGACGTGCCATCGTGCTGATTACCGATGGTGAAAACCACGAAGGAGGAGCCATTGAGGCCGCTCAGGAGGCTGCCAAGAAAGGTATGCGTGTATTTGTATTAGGAGTAGGTTCACCCGATGGTTCACCTATTCCGGTGGAAGGTACCAATGAATTCCGCCGCGACAAGGACGGCAATGTGGTAGTGACCCGCCTGAACGAGCAGATGTGTCAGGAGATTGCTAAAGCCGGAAACGGTATTTATGTGCGTGTGGACAATACCAGCAATGCCGAAAGGGCGCTGAATGCAGAAA
Source organism: uncultured Bacteroides sp. (assembly GCA_945965395.1). Taxonomy (GTDB): domain Bacteria; phylum Bacteroidota; class Bacteroidia; order Bacteroidales; family Bacteroidaceae; genus Phocaeicola. The sequence goes on along the minus strand of CAMFND010000155.1, from coordinate 6,622 downwards.
TAAACAAACTGGCGAAGGCGGATGTAGAGACACAGGTTTTTACGGAGTTCAACGAGCAGTTCCAGGTGCTGGCGTGGCTGGCTATTCTTTTATTGGCTGCCGACCTGATGATTCTGAACCGCAAGAATCCGCTTTTCAAGAATGTGAAACTCTTTAAATGAAACTGGAGATGAAAGTGAAAGGATATATTCTGTGTATGTGTCTGGCCCTGACTGCCGTGGCCGGATACGGACAGAAAACAGACCGTGATTATCTGCGAAGCGGCAACAAGCTTTACAAGGACAGCTTGTTTGTCAAGGCGGAAGTAGACTACCGGAAGGCGCTGGAGCTGAATCCCAAGTCGGCCGATGCCATGTACAATCTGGGAAATGCGCTGATGATGCAGGAAAAGGCCAAAGAGGCTATGGAGCAGTTTGATGCAGCGTCTCGTCTAGAAAAGGACAAGAAGAAGCTGGCACAGATTTACCACAACATGGGAGTCATTTTGCAGTCGTCCAAACAGTTGCCGCAGTGTATTGAAGCTTATAAGCAGTCCTTGCGTAACAATCCGAAGGATGATGAAACCCGCTATAACCTGGCACTGGCGCAGAAGCAGTTGAAAGACCAGCAGCAGAACCAGCAGAATCAGGACCAGCAACAAAACAAGCAGGACCAGAAGCAGGACGACAAGCAGCAGAACAAGGACCAGCAAGACCAGAACAAGAAAGAACAGCAGCAGAATCCGCAGCAACAGCAGCAAAACCAGAACCAGATGTCGAAGGAAAATGCCCAGCAGCTGCTCAACGCCGTGATGCAGGATGAAAAGAACGTGCAGGACAAGGTGAAGAAGCAGATTCAGGTGCAGGGACGCAAGCTGGAAAAAGACTGGTAAGGCTGGAAGCAATGAGGAACAATGAATAATCATAAATAACAGAATAATGCGAAAGATAATATTCTTATTTTTTACGATACTTGCGGCGTGGCAGGTGAAAGCTGCCGACAAGGTACGCTTTGTGGCAGAAGCTGCCGACGTGGTGGTAAGCGGTGACCAGGTGCGACTGGTATTCACGGTCAATTCGCAAGACATCAAGGACTTCCGTGCTCCTTCCATCAAGGGCTTTGACGTGCTGATGGGACCGAGCCGCTCTCAGCAGAGCAGTATTCAGATTATTAACGGAAAGCGTACATCGAACAGTTCTACGGCGTTCACTTATATCCTTTTGGCGGGAAATCCCGGTACGTATACCATTCCGGCAGCCAGTGTGGAAGTAAACGGAGAGAAAGTCTTTTCCAATGCCATTTCTATCAAGGTGCTTCCGCAGGACCAGAATTCAGGAAACAGTGGCAACAACGGGGGAGGCAGTGCTTCTTCTTCACGCAGCCAAGCAGCAGGCAGCCGTATCTCGGCCAATGATTTGTTTATCACTGCTACAGCCAGCAAGACCACCGTGCATGAGCAGGAAGCCATTCTGCTGACTTACAAGGTATATACTGTGGTGAATCTGCGTCAGCTGTATGGCAAGATGCCCGATTTGAAGGGTTTTCATACGCAGGAGGTAGAATTGCCGCAGCAGAAGACTTTCACGCTGGAACATTATAAAGGGCGGAACTACAATACGACTGTATGGAGCCAGTATGTGTTGTTCCCACAGCAGACGGGTAAACTGGAAATTCCTTCTATTACATTTGATGGAGTGGTTGCACAGCAGACTGTTTCGGACGACCCGTTTGATGCTTTCTTCAATGGCGGAGGATATGTGGAAGTGAAGAAAAAAATTACGACTCCGAAAGTAGTGATTAACGTGCAGCCGCTTCCTGCCAAACCGGCTGGATTCTCTGGAGCAGTGGGTGAGTTCAAACTGGCATCGTCTATCAATGCGACTGACGTAAAGACCAACGATGCTGTGACCATCAAACTGACACTGAGCGGTACTGGAAACATGAAACTTATCGGTACGCCGGAAGTGAAATTCCCGCAGGATTTCGAAATCTATGATCCGAAAGTGACCGATGATTATAAGCTGACCAACAGCGGACTGGCGGGTACGAAGACATTCGAATACCTGGCAATTCCGCGTCATGCAGGCAACTTTACGATTCCGGCGGTAGAATTTACTTACTTCGACCTGAAGAGCAACAGCTACAAGACTCTGAAAACAGAGGCTTATAACCTGAAGGTGGCCAAAGGACAGGGAAATGCTGATCAGGTAATTTCAGATTTCACCAACAAGGAGAGCGTGAAGATGCTGGGTAAGGATATCCGCTTCATCAAGTTGGGCGATTCTTCACTTCGTCCGAAGGGAGACTTCTTCTTCGGGACCGTGGGATATTACCTGTGCTACCTGATTCCGTTGCTGCTGTTTGTTGTCTTTGCAGTGATTTATCGCCAGAAAGCCCTTGAAAATGCCAACGTAGCGAAGGTGAAGACCAAGAAAGCCAACAAGGTGGCTACCCGCCGTATGAAACTGGCTGGTAAGTTGCTGGCAGAAAATAAGAAGAACGAGTTCTATGATGAAGTGCTGAAGGCTTTGTGGGGATACATCAGCGACAAGCTCAGTATTCCGGTATCTCAGCTGTCGAAAGACAATATTGAAGCCGAATTGACTAACTACGGTGTGCAGGAAGCCTTGATTGCCGAGTTCATTGGTGTGCTCAACGAATGTGAATATGCACGTTATGCTCCGGGCAACGAAAACGAGGCGATGGACAAGGTATATTCCGCTTCCGTGGAAGTCATCAGTAAAATGGAAAACAGTATCAAACATTAAAACGGATAGGAGAGCAGACTAAATATGAAGAAATTGTCTTTATTATTGATAGGCCTGATTGGGTATATTCAGTTTGCCGTGGCAGCTCCCACAAAGGCGGAAGCTGACGAAGCATACCAGAAGGAAAAGTTCAGCGAGGCAGCGTCCTTGTATGAAGAAATCCTGCAGACGCAGGGAGAATCGGCCGACATCTATTATAATCTTGGAAACTCGTACTTCAAGCTGAAGAATACGGCCAAGGCAGTGCTCAACTACGAACGTGCACTTCTCCTGAATCCGGGAAATGCGGATATTCGCTTTAATCTGGAAATGGCACGCAGTAAGACTGTAGACAAGATTACACCTACTGCCGAGGTGTTCATCGTGACATGGTACAAATCGCTGGTCAATATGATGAGCGAACAGAGCTGGGGATATGTGGGAATTTTCTCGTTCATCCTTTTGCTGATAGGAGTATCTTTTTATATCTTCGGCAACCGCCTTTGGATAAAGAAAACCGGATTCATCGGAGCGGTGGTATTTCTGATTGTGACGGTGTGCAGCAATATTTTTGCCAGTGAGCAGAAAGCGGAGCTGGTAGACCGTACGGGAGCCATTGTAATGGAGCCGACAATCAATGTCAAGAGTACGCCGAACGAAAGCGGAACCGACTTGTTTGTGCTGCATGAAGGTACGAAAGTCTTCATCGAGGACAATTCGATGAAAGGCTGGAAGGAAATCCGTCTGGAAGACGGCAACAAAGGCTGGGTGAAGACGGAAGCAATTGAAATCATTTAATTCAGATAAGCATAAATGGCAGACATACAGCAACTCATAGAGGCCGACAAGGCTTTGCTACTTTCCCTTAACGGAAGCGACTCCTTGTTCTGGGATGGATTCATGTGGACGGTGACAGACACCAAGACATGGATTCCGGCCGTACTGGTGTTGCTGTATGTCGTGTTTAAAAATAATCGTGTGCCGCAAGGAATAGTCATCACGCTGATGTTTGCTTTGTGCGTTACGCTGGCCGACCAGTTTGCGTCGGGACTCTGCAAACCTTATTTTGCCCGTTTTCGTCCCACTCAGGACCCTGAACTGATGTACTTGGTGCAGACGGTGAACGACTATCGGGGAGGCCTGTATGGATTTATCTCCAGTCATGCCGCCAATACTTTTGTTGTAGCGATGTTTGCTTCGTTGCTGGTGCGCTATCTGCCTTTCACCTGCATGATGTTTCTGTGGGCAATGATTCCCTCGTACTCACGCATGTATTTAGGTGTCCATTATCCCGGCGATATTTTGTGCGGGGCGGTGGCCGGATCGGTTGTCGGGGTGCTTGTGTACCTGCTGTATGCACGTCTGTGTAAGAAATTCTTCGACTGTCCGCAGTATATTTCCACCCAGTACACCAAGGGCGGATATACCAAGGATGACATATCCATTCTGCATGCCACATTGCTGCTGACTTATCTCTATGCGATAATCGGAGGAATGATAGTGGCAAAAGGTCTGCATTTCTGACCAGAAAGTAAGATATTTTCGAAAAAAACAGTTGGAAAGTTTGTGCTGTCACAATCTTTTGCTATATTTAAATCGATATTAAAAACAACATTTTGTCTAACGCTTAATTATGACTACTATGAACAGAACAATAACCTTTAATGAACTTCGTAAAATCAAAGATTCTTTGCCCACGGGAAGCATGCATCGCATTGCGGATGAGTTGAACCTCAGCGTGGAAACGGTGCGTAATTTCTTTGGCGGACACAACTTCAAGGACGGAAAAAGCGTAGGTATCCATCTTGAACCGGGGCCTGACGGCGGACTGGTGATGCTTGACGATACTACGGTACTCGATAAGGCAATAGCCATTCTGAAGGAAGAACAACGCGCTTGATATAAGATAAGGGCTGTAACAAGAGAGTGGGAGAGTATCCGTTCCTGTTACGGCCCTTATTGTTATCCGATAATATGATATTAACCTAAAAATGCAGAAGCCATGGAAGAAAAACTTGTAACACTGGCCATTCTTACTTATTCTAAAGCCCAGATTCTAAAGAATGTGCTTGAAAATGAAGGAATTGAGGCTTGTATCCATAATGTTAACCTGATTCAGCCTGTCATTTCTTCGGGTGTGAGAATACGCATCCGCGAAAGTGATTTGCCCAGGGCATTGAAAATCATTGAAAGTTCTGCGTGGCTGGCCGAAGATGTGGTCAATGAGGAAAAAACAGAAGAAAAGCATGGCAAGCAGGTGCTGATACCAGTTGACTTTTCTGATTATTCGATGGCTGCCTGTGAATTCGGTTTCAATTTTGCAGCCAAGATACAGGCAGAAGTAGTGCTGATGCACGTGTATTTCAGTCCGGTATACATGCCGAGTTTGCAGTATGCGACAGAAAACTACGGATTGCCGATGGAGCATGAATTGGGCATCAAGAGTATGCTCGATAGTATCCATGAACAGCTTAATAATTTGATAAACAGTATTAAAGAACGTATTCAGAAAGGAGAACTTCCTGATGTGAAGTACACCTGCACTCTGAAAGAAGGTGTACCGGAAGAAGAAATCCTGCATTATGCCCGTGAGGAAAAGCCGCTCATAATCATTATGGGAACGCGCGGAAAAGGTGAGAAAGAAATGGATCTTATCGGTAGTGTAACGGCCGAAATCATCGACCGTAGTCCGGTATTTGTCTATGCCATCCCGAAAAATGCGCAGAAGAAAAACTTCGATGAAATCCATAAGGTAGCATTTTTTACCAGTTTTGACCAGCGTGACTTGATTGCATTCGACTCACTGGTAACGACTTTCAAGGATTATCATTTTGAAGTATCGTTCATCCATCTGAGCGACAATGCGCAGAAGCGTACGTGGAATGAAATCAAGTTGGTGGGTATCCAGGAATATTTCAAGAAGCAATATCCGCAGCTCACAATAGATTATGATATGTTAGGTGGAGAAAGCCTGCTCAGCAATCTGGACGAATATGTCAAGGAAAAAGGCATCGACGTGCTGTGTCTGTCAAATTACAAGCGGAACGTCTTTGCACGCTTGTTTAATCCCAGCATTGCCCGTCGGATGATTTTCCATTCCAACACGCCGATTTTGGTGATTAAATAAAGTTTTGTCTTAGAAAAACGAATTTTCAGGGCCGTTTCCATCTTGTATGGATTCGGCCCTTGTTCTTATGATTTGCAGAATCGACAAAATCAAGCTCCAAGAACGAATAAAAATGGTTCTTTAGATCATCTGTTTATTGATGTATAGAATCGTGCGAATAAGGCCTCAAAAAACGCAAGTACATTCATATCAAAACGCCTTTGCGTTTCAAACCAAACGTCCTTGTGTTTTAACTCAAACGCCTAAGCGTGTTTAACTCAAAACGCTTAGGCGTTTTCCTTTAAATACACTTACGTTTTTTGATAAACGTATAATGAATATAATCCGCATTATGTTTAATTAAAAAAGTAGCATTCTCTCCTCTTTATAAAAATACGTTCAAAATTTTATAGAAGCAGGAAATTTCATTACGAAAGAATAATTCTCGTTCTGTTTTTAAGATTTTCGTATGTGCTTTTTCTTCTTTAGTTCTTTGGGAGTCAGACATTATTTGTTCTTACGCTTTTTCTTACGGGAAATATTAATAAAGGCATGTATATATTAAGAAGTAATCGAGCACTTCTTAAGTTGAAACAGAAGCCCAAGTGATACACAACTCAGATCTTTATTTGTTTGAAGGGTAATCCAATTTATGCTGATACATGAAGATCTTCCCTTGGTAAATTTTACGTTGACCCCCGAAATAGTAAAAAGTACAGAAACAAAAAAAGCCCCTCTTTTTGAGAAGTGCTTTTTTGTGACCGCGACAGGATTCAAACCTGTAACCGGC